>CAZXJX010000009.1:0-21639 GCA_964641235.1 uncultured Planctomycetia bacterium | reverse complement strand
TATATTTTTCTTGCAACGCGCAACTTTGCGCTTCGCGACCGAGGGTTATCTCTAATCTCCTCTTCGCTTGGGGTTAAGGGCTTCTTATAAATAAGCTCCATAATCCCGTGCGCTTTAGCTTCCTTAAACTTTTCCTTTACAATCCTATCTTCTAACGAATGATACGCTATTACGCATATCAAGCCCGAAGGCTTTAATAATTCAATCGCATCCGAAATCGCGAATTTTAATGCCTCTAACTCTTTGTTAACCGTAATCCGCAACGCCTGAAAAGTCCTCGTTGCCGGATGGACTCTGCCATGCCTTCCTTTATACGGCACAGCCCGTAATATAATATCGACGAGCCTTGCCGTAGTTTCGATCGCCTCTTTTTTTCTCTCTTCGACTACCGCTTTTGCGATCCTTCTATGAAATCTCTCTTCGCCGTAGTTCTCGAGAATCCAATCCAATTCGGCTTCGCTTAATTTATTCACCAGATACGATGCAGTCGTTTCACTGTCACTATTCATCCTCATATCTAATGGCGCATCGTATCGTATGCTAAATCCGCGCTCTGCCCTATCCAATTGCAGCGAAGAAACTCCCAAGTCGAAGAGAAAGCCCTCGGCTTTTTCTGCATTCGCTTTTTCAAAGATCACTTTTAAATCTTTAAAATCACCGTGAAATAAAATATATGAGCCTTCAAATCGCTTTAACTTAGCATCCGCGATTTTTAACGCTTCGGCGTCTTTGTCGATCCCTATTAATTTTCCGCCGGGCGTTATCTTTTCTAAAATCGCTTCCGCGTGACCGCCCAATCCTATGGTAGCATCTACGATAATTTTGCCGGGCGCAAGTTCCAACGCCTCTATTGCTTCTTTTAAAAGAACGCTCTTATGTACAATTTCAGGGGAAAATTTGTTACCCCCTCTCCTCTAAATCAAGTAGATTCTCTGCGGTCTTCTCGAACGAAGGCATCGCTGTCTCATAATATTTCTTCCATTCGTCCTTCGCCCAAATCTCTATCCTATTCGAGACGCCGACTATAAAGACATCCCTTTTTATCCCAGCATAATCTTTTAAATATTGCGGTATTAAAACTCTGCCTTGTTTATCGCACGTGACATCGATTGCGCCGGAAAAATATAAACGGTTAAATTGCCGCGCCTGCGCTTTCGTAAACGACATCGATTTGAATTTCCCTTCCTGGAGGCGCCATTCCTCTTCGGTGAATACAAAAAGACATTTATCCAGCCCCCTCGTGATGTAAAATTTCTCGACGAAATGTTCCTTGAAAACCTCCCTGAATTTCGAGGGAACGATGATCCTGCCCTTCCTGTCGATTGTATGCTCGTATTCTCCGTAAAACATTTATCTATCTTATAGTCTCCTAAAAATAAATGGGTTGTGGATTCCCAAATTTATCGGCCGCTTAAGCCTTTTCTTTGCCTATCCCTTTTTCAAGGGCTCCCCGACAAAGGCATTTTTTGGAATCCACAACCCTATCCTCCACTTTAAACCACTTTATTCCACTTGATGCTAGGAAGTATACATTATGCCTCCACCTTTGTCAAGAGAAATATTTTTCTTTCATTCTGAATATCTCCCGCACCGCTCGTTTAAATAAATAGGGACACATCCTATTTATTTTCACGAAAAGAAAATGGGATGTGTCCCTATTTAAATACGGCGAGATTAGATTTGCTTTAGGCCGCGCTCGGTGCGCTTTATTCCTTTTAAGGCGAGTTCTAATACTTCGATTGAATCGCAGAATTTCCTCGCTTCCTGCTCGGTGATTTTATTCTCCTTGCATAATCTGGCGAGGCATTGGTCGAAGGTCTCCATTCCGAAGGTCTTTCCGTCTTCGATATAATTGACTATCTCGTTTGCCTTGCTTTCCCGTATCAAGCCCGCTATCGTCGCAGTCAAGAGCATAACCTCGCATGCAGGAATTCTGCCTTTACCGTCCGCTCTCGGAACAAGGCGCTGTGAGATTACGCCTTTCAAAAGAAGCGAAAGTTGAATCCTTATTTCCCGATGTTGATGCGGCGGATAAAAATTCACGATTCGCTCCACGGTCTGAGTGGCATTAAGGGAATGGATTGTGCTTAAAACTAACTGGCCCGTCTCGGCAGCATTGATTGCCGCCGACATCGTTTCGCAATCACGTATGTTGCCGATAAAAATCACGTCCGGGCTTTGATACATAATATGTTTTAGCGCATCTAAATATGACGGCGTATCAAATCCTAATTCCCTCTGCTCGACCAAAGATTTTTTGTCTTCAAACATAAATTCAATCGGGTCCTCAATCGTAACGATATGATAAGGCAAATTCTGATTTATATGTTCGACCATGCCCGCGATAGTCGTCGATTTTCCGCTGCCGGTTGCGCCGGTTACCAATACGAGCCCTCTCTTTTCATACGAAAGTTGATTTAAAACCTTGGAGGGTAAATTTAAGTCATCGAATGAAAGGATTGCGCTTTTAATGTATCTGAATACCGCTCCCGGCATTCCATTTTGATGAAATACGCTTCCTCTGAATCTGCCTAAGTTCTCAAAATCGACCGCGAAATCCACTTCGCGGTCTTTCTCAAATCTTCTTTTCTGCTCCTCATTCAAAAAAGAATCCACCATCTTTTTCATGTCGCCTTGAGAAAGAACAGAGCCCAACGGCTTCAATAAACCGTCCACCCTCAAATTAACAGGGCTTCCAATTTTTAAGAATAGGTCGGAAGCGCCTTCGTCTATCATCGATTTAAATAATTCTTTTATTTCCATTATCATTTAATTTTATCTAAGGCTTTATCTTCGATTCAACTACTCGCTAAATTATAAAAATTGGGCAGGCCCCGTTCTTTTGAGTTTCAAAAGAACGGGGCAGGTCTGTAAGCCGAGTTCTGTCCCCACCTCAAGAGGTGAGCGACGGTCATCCGTCTAGGCTCACGATTGCTCATGAGCTCAAGCAGCCAACCCGTCCGCACATCCCGCGTAAACGGAATTGGAGCGGGCCGCCCCAAACTGCGGACCTATTTGGCCTTGCTCCGCGTAGAGATTGCCGCGTTTCACTTCTTCCTAACGTTAGGCCGTCAGGCCTTCGTTTCGGATTGTTCGTCACTGTGGCTCTGATCCTTGCCTTTCGGCAGACGGGCGTTACCCGCTACGCTTGCCCTGCGGAGCTCGGACTTTCCTCCCGCCACGCATTATGGCGGGCGACCATCCGACCTGCCCAAATCTTTAAATTCAAAATATCAAAAGAGCGATTCGCCGCTTACCGCTTTATTTGCTAATTTGTCCGCGCCTTTATTTTCCGTGCGGTTAATATGTTTTATCTCGTATTTCTTAAATCCGGTCAAGAGGTGCCTTACCTGTTCGTATAACGGCTTTAAATCCGCGTCTTTAATCTTGTATTCTTTGTTTAATTGTTTAGCGAGCAGTTCCGAGTCGGTATTTATTATAACCTCATCCGCCCGTAAAATCAAGGCCTCTTGCAGACCGTAAATAAGGGCGCTGTATTCCGCGACATTGTTCGTCGTATCGCCTATAAATTTTGAGATATTCTTAATCGCCTCGCCGCTTTCGTCGCAAACGATAACGCCGATCCCCGATGGTCCGGGATTTCCGCGGGAGCTGCCGTCGCTGTAAATCGACAATCTTTTAGACATCCGCCTCATTTTCGATATAGAGTATGCGCGCGCAGTTCTCGCAGATGTTGATTTTGTCTTTCATTCGAACCTCATTTATCACCTGCGGCGGAAGATTTATAAAACATCCCTGACAGGCGTGCTCCTTAACGGGCACCAATGCCAGCCCGTCGCGGTTTTCCAAAATCCTCTCATATTTAGAAAGAACATTTTTATCGATACCGGCGTTTAATTCTTTCCTTTGCGACTCGAGATTTGAAATTTCGTTTTCTAAAGCGGAAATCTCTGTTTCTGTCTTTTTTCTATCGTCGGTTAAATGCCTTTCGGCCTCGGCAAACGCTTCCTTCTCAGTTGCAAGTTCCTTGCTTAACTTGTCGGCCTCCTCCATCATCAAAAGTATCTCATCCTCCAGCCGTGAATTGTCCGCCTTTAAGCCTTCTATCTCGTGTTGCATCGTCTGATACTCTTTATTTGTCTTTATCTGAAACAACTGAAACTGTAATTTCTTTACGTTTGCCTCTTTCTCCTGCAAATCTATCTCTCTTTCCTTCCGCTTTATCTGCGAAGCTTTTATCTTTTCTTCGATATTTTTTACTGCAACCTGTTCTTGATCTCTTCGAACTTCCAATTCCTCGATTAATTTGGGCTTTGCTTCCCGCTCCCTTCGTAGGCGATAGAGCTGGGAATCAATAGCTTGCAACTTTATCAGCAAACTTATCTGCTCTTCAACGTTTATCTTCTGCATTTATTCTCTATGGTGGGCGATAGTGGACTCGAACCACTGACCTCCACAATGTGAATGTGGCGCTCTAACCAACTGAGCCAATCGCCCTAAATTGGTGGGCCCAATAGGACTCGGCGCCCTACGTCGGCTATCGCCGACTTCGGGTCGGCCCCCCGCCCGCTAAGCAAATGCTCCTTTTAGGGGCGCTCACATCTCGCGCCCATTGCTAAGCATGTGCTCCTTATTCGTCGCACAGCAATTGTCGCATTTAGCGGGCTCCCTTCTCGTCCAACAATGCCCACTAAAGTTTAAGAACTATGGTGGGCCCAATAGGACTCGAACCTATGACCCGCTGATTATGAGTCAGCTGCTCTAACCAACTGAGCTATGGGCCCTCGTGATTTGACTATAAGCCGCGCTCCTCGCCCAAGCCAAGACCCATTTCCAAAAATGTCTTTAATTTCCTTGAGCGAATCGGATGGCGGAGTTTTCGAAGGGCTTTTGCTTCTATTTGCCTTACCCTCTCGCGCGTCACATTAAATATCGAACCGACTTCTTCCAGCGTGCGCGGACAACCGTCGCCTATGCCGAAACGAAGCTTCAATACCTTCTTCTCTCTTTCCGTGAGAGTCGTAAGGACATCATCGAGCTGCTCTTTTAGCATAGAATATGCGGTTGCGTTCGCCGGAGAAATCGCCCGTTTGTCTTCTATGAAATCTCCGAAATGAGTGTCGCCTTCGTCGCCAACAGGCGTCTGAAGGGAAATGGGCTCTTGCGCTATTTTCAAAACTCCGCGAACCTTCTCGGTTGACATCCTCATCTCGTGCGCTATCTCCTCAGGCATAGGTTCCCTGCCGGTTTCCTGTACGAGATTCCTTGAAATGCGAATCAATTTATTGATCGTCTCCGTCATATGGACGGGGATTCGAATCGTTCGGGCCTGGTCTGCGATAGCGCGCGTTATCGCCTGCCTTATCCACCAAGTCGCATAAGTTGAAAATTTATACCCTCTCTCATATTCAAACTTATCGACTGCGCGCATCAATCCTATATTGCCCTCCTGAATCAAATCCAAGAACGACAAACCCCTGTTAGTATACTTCTTCGCAATCGAAACGACAAGCCTCAAATTTGCCTCGATCAATTTTTTCTGAGCCCTTTCGAACTGCACCTCTCGCCTTCTGATGAATGCGATGCGTTCCTTGACCTTAAGCAACGGCTCGCCAAAGTCGCGGATTATCTTGCGCTTTCTTTCCTTTAACTTAAAAATTTGTCCCCGTACATTTCTGTCCCTTAATCTATCCGTCTCCCTGTTAATCTTCTCTATCTCGCTGACTTGCGATTTAATTTTGTTCGCGATATCTTCGACTACAGCCGTCGAGAACTTAAATTCTAAAAGCAAAGGGACGAGGTTCGTAGTTTTCTTTGCTCCTCTTAATCTCTTCGTAAATCGCAAGATTTTCTTAAGCAACTTATCCATTTTTTCGGTCAGGCCGATATCGATTATCTCGTCGATATTTACCTGCTTCTCTAAAATTTTATTTACCAGCGCCAAAATTTCCTTTTTGCAAAATCTGCATTCAAAAATTGCCTCCCTGAATTTTTTCTCGGCATCTTTAATTTTCTTGGCAAGTTCTAACTCTTCTTCCCGAGAGAGAAGGGATATCTGGCCCATCTGCTTTAAATACATACGCACGGGGTCCTCCATCTGCGCCATCCGAGGCATCTCTTCTGCTTCAACCTCCGGCTTTGCTGCCCCCTCTTTCTCCTCTTCCTCCTTGAGCTCCTTCTCCTCTTCCGCATCTATAATTTCGATCTTCTCCTTATCTAAAATAGCGAATATCTCGTCTATCTCTTCCGACGAAGTTATTTCCGCGGGCAGAAGGTTGTTTACCTCCTCAAACGTAAGGTGGCCTTTCTCCTTCCCCAGCGCAATAAGTTTATCGAGTCCCTTTATCCTTTTTATAATATCGAGTTTTTTCTTCACGCCCATCATCTCCTCACGGGCTCCCTTGAGCCTTTTAGTAAATTATTATATTCCGATACTAATTGATATACCCGTTTTTCATCGCCCATAGTCTGGGCAACCTTTATCAAATTCTGCAATTCCGTTAATTTATTTTTGACATTCTGACTTTTAATCCATTTTACGCAATCGTCTAAATTTTTTTGTATATCGGTTATCTCATCGACGAGGCTGGTCGCCTCGGAAATCATCCGAGTCAATCGCTCGTCTTTTAGGCGATTGATCAATTGAGTCGGCTTCGCGGGCTTTTTTTCCTCGTATGATTTAAATATTTCGTCGGCAATCCTGCGCGTCCCCTCATCCGTAAAATCTTCCGATTTTAAACTACGCTTGACTTCCGCGATAACTTCCGGCTCATCCAACATAAGCCCGATTACTATCTTCTCGGCCATTGCGCCTTGAGGCTTTTCTTTTAAGAACTCATCGGCCAATTCATAAGTATAATCCGGTTTCACCTTCTTCAATTCTGCGAGTAACGCTTCTTCTTTTACCTGCAATTTTTCCGCCAGGCGTCTTATATATTCAAATTTTAAAACGGCGTTTGTCACTTTTGCTATCGTAGGCAACATCTCGGCGCAAATCCTCGATTTTCCCGTCGCCTTAAATGCGTCGTATTTTGACGCCAGTAGCCCTAATTTATAATCGAACAGGTCCTGCGCTGAATCCAGAGCTAAGTTTAATTCTAAGGGGCCTTTTTTTCTTACATACGAATCCGGGTCATAGCCCTTCGGTAAACTGACGATTCGGACGTTCAATCCCTCCTGGACAAAAAGATCCAGTCCGCGAAGAGACGCCGTCTCTCCCGCTTCATCGCCGTCGTAGACGATGACCACATTTTTTGTGTATCTCTTTATCAGTCGCACTTGGGTTTCCGTAAGGCTCGTTCCCGACGTGGCTACGATATTTTTTATCCCGTACTGATACGGAATCAGAAAATCCAAATACCCCTCAACGATTATACAAAAATCATTTTCCTTAACGGCCGCGACGGAAAAATTTAAGCCGTATAAATTCCTGCCTTTTATGTAAACCTCTGTCTCCGGCGAATTGATATATTTAGGAAGCGAGTCGTCTAAGACCCGAGCGCCGAATGCCAAGACCCTGTTTTTGATATCGAAAATAGGGAAGATTATCCTGCTTCTAAATCTATCGTAATAGCCGCCTCCCTCGCGAGGCAAGATTAGTCCGGCCCGCTCTAATAATTCCGGCTCAAATCCCTTTTGCTTAGCATAAGTTATAAATTCATCCCAGCCGTCTGATGCTATCCCCAGTCTCGACTGAGCAATGATTTCGTCTTTGATATCGCGCCTCTTCAAATAATCCAAAGCGCGTTTTCCCTCCTCAGATTTCAGAAGTTTTAAATGATAATAAGATGCCGCGAGTTCATTGACTTTAAAAATCTGGCCTGCGTAACTGCTTTCCTCGAACTCCCTGCGGGTAAACCGTGGAAGTTCAACGCCTACCTTATCGGCTAATGTCCTGACCGCCTCGGGGAATTCCACTTTTTCATACTTCATAACGAAACTAAACACATTTCCCCCGGCGCCGCAGCCAAAACAATGGTAAATCTGCTTAGCGGAACTTACCATAAACGACGGAGTTTTTTCCTTATGAAACGGGCAGAGCGCCTTGAAATTTCTGCCTGCGCGCTTTAGCTGGATGTAGCTACCGATAACCTCGGCTATATCGCACTTATTCTGAATCTCGTCTAATACCTGCTCCGAAAACGCCATCGTCTACCGTTTTATCCTCTTAAACCCCGAACAAGTTATAAATTCCAATTTATCTTCTCTTGCCAATTTATCCAAAAGCAGATTTAACCCTAAAGTATCGCTTGAGATATGCCCCGCAATGACGACGTTTATATGCCCTTTCTGGATATTCTTAAAATGTTCCTCGCTTAAATGCATCGCAACCAATGTGCCGATGCCTGCCTGTTCAAGCTTATCGAATATCTCCTTCGGGCCCTCCGTGCCCCCCGTCATATCCACGAAGATTTTCCCCGCGCGATTCTTTGGCTCTCCGAATAGGATCTTCGGGCCAGCGTGCATTTTAATCGCCTCCTGATATTCCGGAATGCCCTTTAGAATTTCCAAAACTTCGCCTAACTCCTCCGGTTTTTTATCGTCGTAGGTTTTCTGCAGATAACTTGCCACATGATTATCGGCGGGAGTATGAATGCACATGAATGGAATATTAAGCAGTCTCGCCGCATCAACCGCGCGAGAATGATTTCCGGGCAAAACCCTTCGTTCGACTTCCTTTATCCTTTCTTTTAATAACCCTTCGGCAACGGTGATGGGGACGCCGACTTTTCCGAAAATATCCGCCTGCATATTCATAACTTCATAAAAATTAGCACGGGCATAGCCTTCGGGATGATGCGAAATTATTAAATCTATTTTTTTACCCAACTGCTTTAATCTGTCCGCCAATAGAATTTCGCCTACTTCGATATCGATTCCGATTAATGCCGTCTTTACTTCCAAATCTCTATCCCCATTTAGAATGCGTGAGTCGGAGTAGGGATTGGTTAACCTTTCCTTGTCGAATATTGCTTTATCGCTTTCTTTTAATCCTTCGTATTCCTTCTTTAACTTTGCTAAATTTTTCGATACTAAATCTTTCCCCCTCGGGTCGGCCGCAATGCCTTCGTAAACGGCGAGTTCGTAAAGTTTAGATAGCTTCAAGCATTCCTCCTATTCTGTCTAAAAATAATTTTAAGAAACCGTCAACATCGATATCCCTGACGAATCTTACGTTTTTGGCGCCGCTCTTGACTTGAACCATCCCGCGCTTTTCTGTGCAATCTACGCCGAGCGAAAGCTCTTCGTACTTGCCCAATTGCGGCGCAATTGAAATTGCAACCGCCAAAGGGTCGTGCAGATGTGCACCTTTGGCGCTTCGATAAGCCCTGTGGTAAGTTATGGAATATTCGATTATGCCGACAATAAACTCCGATAAGCTGTTTGAATATCTTCTTAACGGCTCGATATGCGATTCCGTGATGTTGACTTTATGCGTCACGTCCAAACTTATCAAAGTGATCGGAATTCCGCTATTCAATACATAATCGGCGGCATCCGGGTCGCAATAAAAATTAAATTCGGCATAAGGCGTTATATTTCCGTCGATGAAGACTGCTCCGCCCATTATGTAAATATTTTTTATGCGCCGTAAAATCTCCGGGTCGCGTGACATCGCGCGCGCCAGATTCGTAAGCGGACCCGTCGCTATTATCGTGTCTACTTCGCCAGAATTTACCTTCGAAACTATAAAGCCGATTCCGTCGTCGGTGGCAATTTTTAATTTCGGTTGGGGTAAATTTATATTTCCCAAGCCGTCTATGCCGTGGACGCTCCTTGCGGGTAAACTTGTTTCTCTCAATGGCTGGCCGCTACCCGCGCCGACGGGCGGAGGATTTTTTACCTTACTTAACTCCAAAACATTTAATGCGTTTTTGGTAGACTGCCTTAATTCTACATTTCCGAAAGTTGTGGTGATGGCTCTCACATCTAATTCGTTCGAAGCTAACGCTAAAAGGATGGCTAACGAATCGTCGATGCCGGGGTCACAATCTAATATCGTTGCGGCGGCTACTTCTTTTCACCTGCCTTTGGCAAATTTTTGATTCCCAACTCTTCCGGGGCGGTCTTAGTAATAACCTGATACGTAAACTGCGCGACTTTTTGAAAAAATGGGCCTGTCAATGAACGTTCCTCAATCGATTTTGTAAAATAATCTATTCGAATAATTCCTGAAAACATAAATATGAGGCTTAAAATTATGGAGCCCCTTAATAGGCCGAATATAAATCCGCCCCATTTATCTACTTTGTCGGCGAATGTAAGTTTAACGACTTTTGTCAAAGCCATACCGACAAATTTTAAACTTATTATGGAGAGTAAAATTAGTATTAAAAAAGATAGGCCGTCTGCTAATTCCGGAGGAAGGGCAATTTTGGAATTTATCCACGAACCAAGGTCTGAATAAAACCTAATCCCGAGATAAAGACCTAAAAGGATGCCGATTATTTTAAAGAGCTCTGTAGAGAGACCTGTCCTCGCTCCAACGTAACTTGTTCTAATTAAAAGGATTACAACAAAAACGTCAACCCAATTGATTCGCTGAAAAACCTCGGACAAACCGCTTCTCTCCTAATTTTTGTTCCAAGTATACCATATACATAGGGTTTTGTCAACCCCGCACCTTTGAAATATTCAAGTTCTAAAAAAATATTCTATTCTACAATATGAATAATACAAAGGTGCGGGGTCAAGGTAGGTTAATTATTTCTTTAAGGCCTCTTTGAATTTTTGCGTTAAGGCGGGTACGACTTCATTTAAGTCGCCTACGATGCCGTGGGTAGCGACGGAGAAAATCGGAGCGTGGGGGTCTTTATTTATTGCGACGATTATGTCGGATGAGGACATTCCAGCTAAGTGTTGGATCTGGCCGGAGATGCCGCACGCAAAATAAATTTTTGGGCAGACGGTCTTTCCTGTCTGGCCTATCTGATGCGAATACGGAATCCAACCGGCATCGACCGCAGAACGCGATGAACCGACAGCGCCGCCTAAAACCTTGGCGAGTTCCTCGATGATTTTAAAACCCTCCGGCTTGCCTAATCCCCTTCCGCCGGAGACAATTATATTTGCTTCGGCTAAGTTTACAGTTTCGGATATCTCATCGACTATATCGATTAATTTAGCGCGCGATTCATAACTATTTTCGGGATAAGTTTTTTTGATTATCTGACCCTTTCTTGACTTATCAACCACCGCCTCTTTGAAAACCTTGTGGCGGACCGTCGCCATCTGCGGACGGTAGTTCACGCAGAGGATAGTCGCCATAATATTACCACCGAATGCGGGACGGGTCTGAAGCAATAAGCGCTTTTCTTTGTCTATACTTAATTTTGTGCAATCTGCGGTTAAGCCGGTAGTTAATTGAACGGCGATACGCGAAGCAAGCGACCTTCCGATTGAGGTAGCACCATAAAGTAGGACTTCGGGCTTAAATTCTTTTACTAGTTCGACTATTACGTTCGTATACGGTTCGTCCTGATAATTTTTTAACTTCGGATGTTCTACTAGATAAACCTTGTCTGCGCCACGCCAGATTAATTCGTTTGCCTTCTCTCCCATCCCGTCTCCCAACAAAACACAGGCAAGCTCAACGCCCAAATCATCGGCGAGTATTCTTCCCTCCCCTAATAACTCGAAGACAACGCTTTGGACTATGCCTTTCTTTTGTTCTCCAAAGACCCAAACTCCTTTGTAATCCTTAAGTGGGGCTTTTCCCTCTTCGCCCTTTTCGAATTTTATCGCCTCAAATTTGCAAACCGCAACGCATGCGCCGCAAAGCGTGCATTTATCGTAATCGATGACCGCTATTTTATTCTCCATCCGAATCGCGCCGAAGGGACATGCGCGCACGCAAAGGGTGCATCCGGTACACTTATCTCGCAATATCTCTATAGACCTTTGTTTTTTCTCTTCCGCCATCTATTTATTACCTGCTGAAATTATAACATCTTTCAAAGAATCAACGAGTTTATTTACGACCTCCTCGGTTGCGCCCTGCAATATATGTCCTGCGCTTCTTTTAGGAGGCGCAAAAATCTTATCAACAACGGTAGGCGAGCCCTTTAACCCAATTTTGGCGGAGTCGGCATTTATATCTTTGCTTGTCAGCTTAACGAGGGGCGCCTGTTTTGCCCTGATTTTTCCTTTTAAAGAAGGTAGGCGAGGGATATTTATTTCTTTGACTACGGTAATGAGGCACGGCAGCGGCGTTTCAATAATTTCGTATCCCTCTTCCGTCATTCGTTCGAACCTGGCAATGCCGTTTTTTATCTCCTCTGTCTTTTTTACATACGTAACCTGAGGGATATTTAGTTGCGCGGCTATGCCGGGCCCTACCTGTGCCGTGTCGCCGTCTATTGCCTGTTTTCCGCAAATTATCAAATCATATTTGCCTAATTTCTCGATTCCCCGGGCAAGCGTATAACTCGTCGCCCAGGTATCAGCTCCCGCAAATGCGCGGTCAGTCATAAGAATAACATCGTCCGCGCCAAGTGAAATCGCTTCCCGTAATGCCTCTTCCGCTTGCGGCGGCCCCATCGTAAGGACAGTTACCTTACCGCCCAATCTCTCCTTTATCCTTAACCCTTCCTCTATGGCGTACATATCGAAGGGGTTGATGATGGACTTTACGCCTTCGCGAATCAAGGTATTCGTCTCGGGATCTATCTTAACGTCCTGCGTATCGGGGACCTGTTTTATGCAGACTACTATATTCATTTCTTTATCTGTTCCTTTATCAACTCCAATGCGATAACCGAGCGTTGAATTTGATTTGTGCCTTCGTATATTTGAGTTATCTTTGCGTCGCGCATATATTTTTCAATCGGATAATCGCGCATGTACCCATAACCGCCGAATACTTGCACGGCATCCGTCGTAACTTTCATACACATATCCGACGCAAATAATTTCGTCATCGCGGATTCTTTAGCAACATCTTTAGCGCCTGAGTCAATCATCCTCGCCGTCGCATAGACTAATGCGCGCGCCGCTTCTACCTCTGTCGCCATATCCGCCAGTATAAATTGAACGCCCTGAAAACTTGAGATGGGCTTTCCGAATTGAGTCCGTTCTCGCGAGTATTTTACAGCCAAGTCTAATGCTCCCTGTGCGATTCCAACTGCTTGCGCAGCTACGCCAGGCCGCGATTGGTCGAATGTGCGCATCGCAACGATAAATCCCATGCCTTCTCGTCCTAACAAATTCTCTTTCGCAACCTTGCAATCGTTAAAAACTAACTCGCGCGTCGCTGATGCGCGAATGCCCATTTTCTTCTCTTTTTTTCCGAAGTCGAAGCCGGGTGCCCCTTTTTCGACGATAAATGCGCTCGCCCCGCGCGCACCCTTGGTCCTGTCCGTCATTGCGATTACCGTGTAAACCTCTGCCTCGCCTCCGTTGGTAATCCACTGCTTCGTGCCGTTTAGGATATAATGATCGCCTTCTTTTTTAGCGGTAGTTTGAATTGCGCTGGCATCTGAGCCGGCACCGGCCTCGGTTAATGCGAATGCCGCCAATTTTTTGCCGCTTCCGATATCGGGTAAATATTTCTGTTTCTGCTCCTCGCTTCCGTATAAAATTATCGGGTAGGTCCCCAATGCGGTTGCCGCGAAACATATCGCAATTCCGCCGCATGCGCGCGAAAGTTCCTCGGTTACGATTGAAAGTTCCAGTGCACCACCGCCTAAACCGCCGTATTTTTCCTCAATATAAATTCCGCAAAGATCAGATTCGGCCAGAACCTTCATAATATCCCACGGAAATTCTTCCTTCTCGTCTAATTCCGCAGCGACAGGCCTGATTTTCTCCTCGGCGATCCTGCGCGCCAAATCCCGTACCATTATCTGTTCTTCGCTTAACAAATAATCCATCTCTTTACTCCTCAATTAATGTAATGCGGGGACACCCTTCCGATTAGCGCAGGGACTGTCCCTAAATGGAACGTCCCCTAAAATTTCCCGTCCCCTAAAATTTCCTAATGGCGAGGCAGGCATTGTGTCCGCCGAAACCGAAGGCATTTGAAATTGCCACGTTGACCTTCGCTTTCCTCGCTTTATTAGGAACGTAATCCAAATCGCACTCCGGATCCGGAGTCTCATAATTTATAGTCGGAGGTATAATATCCTCCTTGACTGCAAGTGCGCTCGCTACGAATTCGACACCGCCAGCCGCGCCGAGCAAATGCCCGGTCATAGATTTTGTCGAACTTATGGGAATTTTATAAGCATATTCTCCAAAGACCTTTTTAATCGCGAGCGTTTCAACTTTGTCGTTCAATTCGGTAGAAGTTCCGTGTGCATTTATATATGAAACCTCTTCTGGCTTTATGCCGCCATCTTTTAAAGCAAGCCGCATACATTCGGCAGCGCCCTCGCCATTCGGGTTAGGCGCAGTCATATGATACGCATCACCGGACATCCCATAGCCTACGACTTCCGCATAAATTTTTGCGCCGCGGTTCTGAGCGTGCTCTAATGATTCTAATATCACAATCCCACAACCTTCGCCCATTACGAAACCATCGCGGTTTTTATCAAACGGCCTACTTGCATGCTCAGGATCATCGTTTCTCGTCGAAAGTGCCTTCAATGCGCAGAAGCCACCAACTGATGTCTGGATAATACACGCCTCGCTTCCACCCGTTACCATCACTTCGGCATCGCCTCGTTGAATTATCCTAAAGGAATCTCCGATTGCATGATTTCCGGTTGCGCATGCGGTCGCAACACAGGAATTCGGGCCTTTTATCCCCAACGTTATTGAAATTTGACCCGGCGCCATATTAACTATTAGCATAGGGATCAAGAGCGGGGCTAATCGGGAAGGGCCTTTCTCTTTCCAAACTACAGTCTGGTCCTGAATCGTCTTTAATCCGCCGATGCCCGAACCAACGATAACCCCGACACGATAAGGATCTTCCTTTGATAAATCAAGCCTTGCGTCTTCGACTGCCATCTTAGCGCAACAGACCGCAAATTGCACGAAACGCTCCATCCTCCTTAATTCCTTCGCATTCGTTACGCATTTGGAGGCGTCGAAATTCTTTACTTCAGCCGCTATCTGGCAATCGAATCCTGTGGGGTCAAATTGGGTAAGCCTGCCTACTCCGCTTTTTCCTTCAAGGAGGGATTTCCAAAATTCATCTTTGGTATTCCCTATTGGCGTGACGGCGCCTAAGCCGGTTACTACGACTCTTCTTCTTTCCATAAATATTCACTTTTAGGCTTTGGCGCTCGTTTTTTCTTCTATATACTTTATGGCTTGTCCGACGTCCGTCATCTTTTCGGCATCTTCGTCCGGAATCTCGATCTTAAATTCCTCTTCCAATGCCATAACTAGTTCTACCGTATCCAATGAGTCCGCTCCTAAATCGTCGACGAATGTCGCCTCTTGCGTCACTTCCTCTAATTTCACTCCCAGTTGTTCTGCTATGATGGACTTAACCTTATCCGTAACAGCTGACATCTCCTAATTTCCTCCTTTCAAATCTACCTGTCGGTAGACAGGTTACATAACCATGCCGCCGTCAACTTGAATCACTTGGCCCGTTATATAAGATGAAGCCTCCGATGCTAAAAACAGAGCCAATTTTGCGACGTCACTTGCTTTTCCGAATCTATTCAAAGGAATGAGGGCCTGCATTTGGGATTTTACATCATCTGCCAGCTTCGCCGTCATGTCGGTTTCTATAAAACCCGGGGCGATTGCGTTTACGTTCACGTTGCGCGAAGCCAATTCTTTAGCCACGCTTTTCGTCAAACCGATTATCCCCGCTTTTGATGCGGCGTAATTGGCTTGGCCGGCATTTCCCATAATCCCAATTATCGATGCGATGGAAACTATCTTGCCGTGCCTCTGTTTCATCATAACCTTTGAGACCGCCTTAGTGCAATTGAATGTGCCTTTTAGATTTACGGCTATGACCTGGTCGAAATCCTTTTCGCTCATCCGCACGATTAAACCGTCTCTGGTTATGCCAGCGTTGTTTACGAGTATATCAATTTTCTGAAAATTGTCAAGGACTTTGTTGACCATATCCTCGACCTGCTGTGAATTCGTAACGTCGACGACAAAAACCTCTGCCCGACGGCCCAATCCATCGATTTCTTTCTTAGCCGCCTCAAGGGCTTCCTGGTTTACATCGCAGATTACTATATCCGAACCCTCTTTCGCGAAAGTAAGCGCAATCTCGCGCCCTATCCCGCGCGCCCCGCCGGTGATTAAACTCACCATATCTTTGAGCATCATATTAACCTCCTATAGTCATTGCGAGGACTCCGATGTGTCGTCGGGGTCGCAATGACTTCTTTCACGGCCGCGACATCGGCTGCGGTTTCGACATTAAAGCACTCAAGGGTTGAATCTATCCTTCGCAAAAGTCCGGCCAGTACTTTTCCGGGTCCTATCTCGATAAATCTCTTTATTCCCTCCGCCGCCAAAAATCTTATAGAATCCTCCCACAATATCGATGATTTAACTTGCGCGACCAAATTATCTTTTATCTCTTGTGCAGACCCCTCGTATCTCGCAGTAACATTTGATACCGCTTTTATCTTTGGCGCACTGATATTTATCTTGTCAATTTCGGCCTTTAATTTATTCGCCGCAAGTCCCATTAAATCGGAATGGAATGCACCGCTTACATTCAAGGGTATTATTCGCTTAGCGCCCCTTTCTTTTGCAAGGCCTAAGGCCGCTTCGACTTTTTCTTTTGCGCCTGAAATCACAATTTGCCCAGGCGAATTTAAATTCGCAATTTGTGCTCCTGTCTCTGCGCAGATTTTTCTTGTCTCTTCAAGAGAGAATCCGATTACAGACGCCATCGTCCCGGGATTTTTTTGCGAGGCCTCTTCCATAAACTCGCCGCGCTTGCGCACTAAATAAACGCCGTCATCGAAAGTAAATGAACCTGCGCATATCAATGCCGTATACTCGCCGAGGCTTAAACCCAACACGGCCTTGGGTGAAATCGGCGATGACAAAACAGATTCAAGAGACCTCAAGGCGGCAATAGATGTTATTAAAATAGCGGGTTGGCATATATCGGTGCGAGTCAATTTTTCCTGAGGACCTTCAAAACATATCTTCGAAATATCGAACCCTAAAATCTTGTTTGCCTTTTCATAGATTACTTTTGCGGCGGGATAGCGCTCATATAAATCTTTGCCCATCCCGACATATTGGGCGCCTTGCCCCGGAAAGATTAGAGCGAAATCTACCATTTAATGACGCAAGAGCCCCATACAAAACCGCTTCCGAAGGCAACTAATAGGACGCAATCGCCTTTTTTAACGCGGCCTTCCTTAACCGCTTCGCATAGAGCGACTACAGTAGAGGCGGCGGACATATTTCCATATCTATCGACATTGACGTAGACTTTATTCATCGAAAAGCCCGCCCTTTTTACTGCGGCTTCAATTATCCTTATATTGGCCTGGTGCGGGATTAAGCAATCGACATCCTTACAGGTCAATCCCGCTTTATGCAATGCTTTTTGTGCCGCATTCGCCATTACGCGAACCGCATATTTAAATACCTCATTGCCCTCCATCTTCAAATAATGAAGCCCTTCGCTTACGGTTTTATGCGATGCCGGCATTCGCGAGCCGCCGGCCGGCACCATTAAAAGATTGCTACGAGTCCCGTCTGTCCCTAAATATGTCGATATAATTCCTCCGCTTTTTACAGGCGCAACAACAGCTGCCCCTGCGCCATCGCCAAATAGTACGCAGGTCGAACGGTCCTTCCAATCTATGGAATGCGATAACAACTCGGCGCCGATAACCAGCGCATTATTATAAGTTCCGCTCGACACAAATTGTTGCGCGATAATCAAGCCGTGTATAAAGCCGGAACAGGCGGCATTGATATCAAAACATGCGGCGCTATTGGCTCCCAATTTCGCCTGAACCAAGCAACTCGTCGCAGGGAATTGCATATCGGGCGTAATCGTAGCGACGATTATCAATTCCACGTCGTCAGGCGCGAGTTTTGCATCCTTTAACGCCTGTTTTGCGGCGAGCGCCGCTAAATCAGAAGTTGCCTCGCCGGCTTGAGCGATCCTTCGCTCGGAGATTCCGGTGCGGGTCCTAATCCACTCATCCGTGGTGTCAACCATTTTCTCCAACTCGAAATTTGTCAACACTTTCTTCGGTAGATATGAACCAAGCCCGATTATGCCAACTTTTCTTATCCCTTTTCTTGTCGTCATCTTAAAATTTCTTTACCGCCTCCACGATATGTTGGTTTACTTGATGTTCAACAAATTCTCCCGCAACCCTTATCGCGTTCTTTATCGCCTTTGCCGACGAAGAGCCGTGGCAGATTATGCATATTCCGTCCACGCCCAATAGCGGTGCGCCACCATACTCGGAATAATCTACCTGTTTCTTAATCGCCTCGAAAGCGGGAGAACTCAATAGCCCGCCTACCAGCGTCAAAAGGCCTTTCTTAAGCTCTTTCTTTATAAAAGTAGAGATGGTATCCGCGATAGATTCGGCGACTTTTAATACTACGTTGCCGGTATATCCATCGCAAATAATCACATCGAATTTGCCAGCGAATATATCTTTTCCCTCGGCATTTCCCTGAAAATTCAATTTGCTCAATTCCAAAAGGTGATGGGTTTCCTTCAAAAATTCCGGTCCCTTGCTAGATTCCTCGCCGATATTTAACAAACCTATGGTCGGCTTTTTCTTATTTAAAATATGTTTGGAGTAAACATCGCCCATTAATCCAAACATAAGAAGATGCTCCGGTTCCGGGTTTATGGTCGCTCCGACGTCTATCATCAACACGGGACCTTTAAGCGAAGGGATTAAAACTGCAATGCCCGGACGCTCTACACCCTCAAGCCGCCTTAAAGAAAGCATAGAGGCGCTCACAAAAGCGGCTGTATTTCCCGCTGAAACCACCGCGTCCGCTTTGCCTTCTTTAGCAAGATCGACCGCGACACAAATCGAAGAGTCTCTCTTCGCGCGAACGCTTGTGGCCCCCGGCTCATGCATATCTATCGTCTCCGAAGCATGATAAACATGAATATTTTGCGGGATGGCGCCGAGATTAGAAAGTTCGGCTTCGATCTTAGTGCGCTCACCTACGATTTCAATATCAAAACCATATTCCGAAGCGGCTTGGATTGCGCCTTCAACTACTACTTTCGGAGCGTAATCACCGCCCATTCCGTCAACGGCGATCCTCATTTCTTCTTCTCTTCCTTGACCTCTATCTCTAAGATTTTGTGTCCCTTATAATATCCGCAATAAGGACAAATTCGGTGGGGCCTTATCAATTTAAAACATTGGGGACATTTGGTAAGCTGCGGTAAAGATAATACTTGGTGAGTGCGGGATTTATCCCTTCTCGATTTTGAATGTTTTCTCTTAGGTAAAGGCATAAATTATTTCCCTCCCCTTTCTGACTTTTTCCATTTTTGTGCATCCGATTTATATTCGCAGCCGCAGTCGCCTTCGTTTAAATTCTTTCCGCAGGTTTGGCACAACCCTTTACAATCGGGTTTACATAGCGGCTTTATCGGATACTCTAAAATTATTTCCTCTCTTATATCTGCGGTTAAATCCAAGCTCGTCTTGCCCTTCGCGTCGTAGCTAAAATCGAATCCTCTCTTAAAATCCACATTGTACGGCAAAAGGCAGCGCGCGCAGATGATTTCCATCCTTCCGTTTGTTTCGATATGGGCGTATAGGTCGTCTCTATCTTTCGTAATAAACGCCGAGATATCTATCGGAGAAGTAAATTTCAGATCGTCTCTTGCTAAATCGAGCGTATTGGCATCGCAGGTCTCTTTTACGCTTAAGCCTTCTTTAGATACTTCATTTAATTTTATCTTCACCCCGTCAGAAACCTCTTAATTTTTCAATGAGCGCCTTTTTGACGAATTCAGGGACGAACGCCTTTACATCCGCGCCAAGCGCAACCGCTTCCTTTATTAACTTGGACGATAGGTAAGAATACTGCTCCGAAGGCATCATAAATATGGTCTCTATATCCTGCGCCAGCTTCCTGTTAGTAAGCGCCATCTGGAACTCATATTCGAAATCGGATAACATCCGAAGCCCGCGAATTACAACCGATGCGCCTTTCTTTCTCACGTAATCGACGACTAAGCCGTCAAAATCCTCAACTACAACGCCTCTTAAACCTTTCGTTGCAGACTTCAATAGCCGAATCCTCTCCTCGATTGTAAAAAGCGGCTTCTTTTCCGGATTATGGGCTACCGCGATTATGACCGTATCGAAAATTCTAATGGCTCGCTTGATTAAATCTATGTGGCCGTAAGTAACCGGGTCAAAAGTTCCCGGATATACCGCTTTCGACTTCATCTGTTTTTCATCCCTTGCGATAAAAGGAAATTTGCGTGTCACCGTATCTTGTGCTGCGGTATAGAGTTAATTCTCCTGTCGAATTCGGCACTGCATCATGCTTGGAATGCTCGACAATCACGACACCAGATTTTGTTAATATATCATAACTGCCGAGCAAAAACAAGGATTTTTTAACAAGCGATTTGTAATAGGGCGGATCAAGAAAAATCAGGTCAAATCTTTCGCCGTTTTTTGCAAATTTGCTTATCGCCTTCATGGCATCAGCGGCAACGATAATGATATCTTCGTGATAGGGCAAACCGAGCGCTTCCAAATTCTCTTTTATCGTTTTTACGGAAGATTTGTCGTTGTCTACAAATATACACGAATCTGCTCCGCGACTTAAAGCCTCTAATCCTAGGGCGCCTGAGCCTGCGAACAAATCCAGTACCTTAGCGCCGTCTACCTGCCCGCTTACGATATCGAATATCGACTTGCGGACGTTATCCAACGTCGGCCGAATTGCCCTTGGTGCCTTGATTATCCTGCTTTTAAATCTCCCGCTCGTTATCCGCATATTAACTTTTTTAAACTTTTTCTTGACAAAGTTATAAATTTATAATATACTTAGAATGGAGGTAAAAATGACAAAAACTACTTTAGCTGTAAAACTAAATCCTGGTGTTATCAACCGCGTTAAGAAATTCTGTTTAGAACACGGAATTAAATATGGCTTCTTCGTCGAACAAGCGCTAAAAGAACAACTTGAGCGCGAAGAGCTCAAGGAAGACCTCTTGGATTTAAAGGCCTTACGCGAACAAGAAAAACTTGCCATTCCTTTTGAGGACTATCTAAGAACGCACCGTGTATAAGATATTTCTTCTTCCTCATGCGCAAAAAGATTTAGATAACCTGCACGGCAAAATCTTTAACCAAATCAAAGAAAAAATTGCTCAGCTTTCAAATAATCCTCGCCCCCAAGGTTGTCTAAAACTGACCTTCGAAGAAGGTTATCGTTTACGAACAGGCGATTATCGCATTCTATTCCGCATAGATGACAAAGAAAAAATTATATACATTTACAGAATAAAACATAGAAAAGAAGCATATAAATGAACCTGTCTCTATGAGACCATATCGAATCTGCCAGCGAATTTGCGCTTTAGGATTTGCCTCAGCAAACTATGGCGCGGGTCGGAAAGCGCAGGGTCTTTCTGCACCAAATTAAATGCTTCACGGCGGGCGGCTTCCAATTGCCGTACATCCGAGACCAAATTCGCGTATCGCAATTCTGGCAGACCATGCTGTTTTGTGCCGAAGAATTCGCCGGGGCCGCGAATTTCCAAATCCTCCT
>CAZXJX010000008.1:19285-22397 GCA_964641235.1 uncultured Planctomycetia bacterium | reverse complement strand
ATCAAGGGATTTAAGGTGTCTTCTATGAGAATGCCTATATCCACCTCAAGGGGGTGCCCTTTTGATTGCAGTTTCTGTTCCGTTACGAAGATGTTCGGCCGCAAATATCGTTTCCGCAGCGCACAGAACGTTATGGCAGAATTGCTATCCAGGGATACAAACTCGTTCTTCTTCTGCGACGATAATTTTACCGCTTATCCAAACCGCACACGCAAATTATTGAATCTGATGTTAGAAAACAAAATATGCGATTGGGTCTGTCAGGTGCGTTGCGATGCCGCGAAAGACGATGAACTATTAAGCCTGATGACCAAGGCAGGTTGTAAGGTCGTTTGCGTAGGTTTTGAATCTATAAACCCCAAGACCTTGCGCAGTTACGATAAAAAACAAACCGTCAATGAGATTATTGATGCCATCCGTTCTTTTCACAAAAGAAAGATTAACATTCACGGGATGTTTGTCTTAGGCGGTGATGATGACAACACAAAGACCGTTTGGGATACTTTGGGATTCGCAATAAAGCAGAAGATAGATACGATTCAGATGATGATCCTTACTCCTTTTCCGGGCACAAAAGTCCACGCAACTCTTGAGGCACAAAAACGTATCTTCACCAAAGACTGGAATCTTTATGACGGACAGCATATCGTCTTTAAGCCCAACTTGTTGTCGGCAAAAGAACTGCAGTCAAATGTGTTAATGGCGTATACTAAATTTTATTCTCTCTCAAGGTCTTTTTTGCTGCTCTTTAAACTGCGTTTTAGAAATGCGATGTTTCGTTTTGTAGGCCATTCAATTATAAAGAATTGGATGGAGAGTAACCGCAAAATGCGCTGGCTGCCGCAATCCTAAAAGGCGCCTTATAATCAGATTCCTGCTTGCGCAGGAATGACAATCCTCTGTAATTTTTATTTTCCTTTCCTTCTAATCTGTGGTAAAATCTTTTATTAAATTAAAAAATGAAACTTGGCGTTCACGTTTCAATCGCGGGGCATATTTACGAAGCGGTGGATAGAGCGGCGGAGTTAGGGTGCAACACCTTTCAGATTTTTAGCCGAAATCCGCGCGGATGGGACGCGACTAAACTCGACCCCAAAGACGCCGAAGAATTTAAGAGAAGGCGTAAAGAAAAAAATATTACGCCTGTCGTTGTCCATATTCCGTACCTTATAAATCTCTGCTCGCCTGAAGAGGGCCTTTGGAGAAGGTCGGTCAACGCCTATATCGAAGATATAAAACGTGCGGATATGTTAGGCACGGAATATTTTGTGACGCACATAGGCAGTCATAAAGGAAAAGGGGAGGAGTACGGGATCTCGCGTTTTTCGACGGGAATGAATGAGGCAATAGAAAAAGCGAAACCACATCTTACCATTTTATTGGAGAATACCGCCGGCTCAGGCGATTGGTTGGGTTATAAATTCGAACATTTAAAAGCGATAATAGATAAGATTAAAGATAAGAAAAAAGTGGGAATTTGCCTCGATACGGCGCACACTTTTGAGTCGGGATACGATATCAAAACTAAAGCAGGGCTCGATGCGACTTTGGAAAAGATTGATTCCATCGTCGGGCTTGATAGGATAAAGGTAATTCATTTGAACGACTCGAAGGCCGCTTTCGGTTCAAACGTCGATAGGCACTGGCATATAGGAAAAGGCGAAATAGGGATAGGCGGGATGAGGCTGATTGTAAACCACCCTAAATTAAAAAACCTTCCTTTTATTCTGGAGACGCCCAAGAAGGACCCTAAAGACGACCCCGCAAATTTAGCAACCGTAAGAAAACTAAGACGAGAATAGATGTATAACTTTAAAGAGATAGAGAAAAAATGGCAGGCTCGATGGAGTGAAGAAAAACTCTTTAACGTCAAGGCCGACCCGAATAAGAAAAAGTATTATCTCCTTGAGATGTTCCCGTATCCGTCGGGAAAGATTCATATGGGCCATGTGCGCAATTACACGATCGGCGATGTGGCGGCGCGCTTTAAGATGATGCAAAGGTATAACGTGCTTCATCCTATGGGATACGATGCCCTCGGTTTGCCTGCAGAGAATGCGGCGATAAAAAATAAATCTCATCCTAAAGACTGGACGATAAACTGTATTAACACGATGAGGGAAGAGCTCAATAGAATGGGCTTCTCTTACGATTGGGAAAGAGAGGTCTCAACCTGTCTTCCCGAATATTATCGCTGGAATCAGTGGATATTTCTTAAGATGTACGAGAAAGGACTTGTTTACAGGAAGGCGGCAATAGTCAACTGGTGTCCTGACTGCGAGACGACACTGGCCAATGAGGAGGTCATCGACGGCAAATGCTGGCGCTGTAAGAAGGAAATCAAGCAGAAGGAGTTTGAACAGTGGTTTATAAAGATAACGGCGTATAAAGAGAGATTGCTTGAAGACCTCGACCAACTTAAATACTGGCCCGAGCGAGTCATCACAATGCAGAAGAACTGGCTCGGTAAAAGCAAGGGCGTGGAGATTTACTTCAAAGAAAAGGAGAGCGGTCAGGTTATCCCTGTATTTACGACCAGGCAGGATACGATATTCGGATGCACTTACATCGTCCTTGCGCCGGAACTTCCGTTATTGAAAGTATTAATCAAGGGTAAACCAAATGAAAAGAAAATATTACAATTCACCGATAAAGTCGCAAAAGAGAGCAAAATAGTAAGAGCCGCCTCGGACGTAAAGAAAGAAGGCATCTTTACGGGAAGTTACGCGATAAACCCGGTCAATAACGAAACTGTGCCGATTTGGATTGCGGATTATGTATTGATGGAATACGGCTCCGGCGCGATTATGGCCGTACCTGCTCATGACCAGAGAGATTTTTTATTCGCCAAAGAACATAAATTGCCGATGAGGGTAGTTATTAAAAATCCGAAAGAAATGACCGAGGCGTATGAAGGCGATGGATTACAGGTCAATTCCGCGCAATTTGACGGCCTGCCGAATGATGAAGCCAAATCTAAGATTGCCGATTGGATGGAAAAGACCGGCATAGGAAAGGGGGCGGTAAACTGGCGCCTGCGCGATTGGCTGGTTTCCCGGCAGCGTTACTGGGGGACGCCGATCCCGATTATTTATTGCGATAAATGCGGGAT
>CAZXJX010000008.1:15703-19275 GCA_964641235.1 uncultured Planctomycetia bacterium | reverse complement strand
GTAGTCCCCTTTCGCATGTCAAAGATTTCGTTGATGTGAAATGTCCAAAGTGTGGTACGAAATCCCGCCGCGAAACGGATACCATGGCGACTTTTATAGACTCGTCGTGGTATTTCTTAAGGTTCTGCTCGCCGAAATTCGATAAGGGGCCGTTCGATAAAGAAGAGACGGCTTACTGGATGCCGGTCGACCAGTATATCGGCGGAATCGAACATGCGGTTCTCCATCTTTTGTATTCGAGATTTTTCACAAAGTTTTTAAAAGACATAGGGCTTTTAAATTTTGAAGAGCCGTTCCAAAAATTGCTCACGCAAGGCATGGTCTTAAAAGACGGCGAGGTTATGTCGAAGTCGCGTGGAAACATCGTCGACCCCGATGATATAATCGAAAATTATGGCGCGGACACAATAAGATTATTTATTCTATTTGCGGCACCGCCGGAGGCCGAGCTTGAGTGGGATGACCGCGGAATAGAGGGAGCCTTTAAATTTTTAAACCGCGTATGGCGCATCCGTGAAAACCTTAAGGAAAAGGCCGACCCATCCCTTGTCCGTCTGATGCATAAGACGATAAAAAAGGTCACGGATGACATCGATGATTTTAAGTTCAATACGGCTATCGCTTCTCTTATGGAACTTGTGAACGCAATATACCAGAGCGGTGCCGATAAAGAGGTCTTCTCTAATTTACTTATAATGCTTTCGCCTATCGCCCCCCATTTTTGTGAAGAGTTATGGTGCTCATTAGGGAATAAGGACAGCATCATCAAGGCGGGATGGGTTAAGTACGACCCCGCCATGTTAGTCGAGGATAAGGTCACGATTGTAGTCCAGGTAAACGGTAAAGTGCGCTCAAAGATAGAAGTGCCCGTTGGTATCGATGAGGCGCGCCTTAAAGAGATGGTCCTCGCCGATGAAAAAACAAACCAATGGATAGCAGATAAGGCAATAAAGAATTTCGTCGTCGTCCCAAATAGGCTGGTAAATATCGTTGTTTAATTTTACAACTCAAGAGAAGAAAGTTTTAATTGCGTTAAGCATATTTGCAATCTTAGGCCTTGCGGTCTTAGGTTATAGAAAGTATATCGCCCGTCCGCAATTTAAGGTTGTGCCTATCAAATTAAAATCGAGCGAGGTAGATTACCAAGCCCTTATCAAACAAAAGCGCATAGTTAATATAAATACCGCAGATGTAAACGCGCTTGAAACCCTTCCTAACATAGGGCCCAAATTGGCCAAGGATATCGTTGATTACCGTAGCGACCGTGGCTCATTTGTCTTAAAAGAAGACTTGATGAAAGTCAAGGGCATCGGGCCAAATAAGTATGAGGAGATAAAGGACTTAATTACTTTGGAGTAGTGAAAAGGGACACTTCTCCGATTAGCATCAGAACCGTCCCTGATTAAGAAAGGAGCAATGAGATGTTAAGGTTAAGGGCAGCGGTGGTTTTTGTGGCTATTATTGTTGCATTCGTGGCATTGGGTTGCAAGGCGGTAAGCCAGCCGCAGGCGGTTAAGGGCGGCAAGGTGGTTGCCGAATTCGGCAAAGAGAAAATCACGCTTGAGGAATTAGACGATATGATAAAAAATCTGCCTCAACAATATCAGCAAGTGGCCTCAAGCCGTAAAGAGATGTTCTTGGAAAGCGTCATTAATCAGAAGCTATTGTATGCCGAGGCATTAAATCAGAATATAGATAAAGATGCCGGCGTCAAAAAAGAGATAGACGAGGCAGCCAAACAGATAACCATTGGGGGGCTTCTAAAGAAAGAGATAGAGCAAAAAGTCCAGGTTTCCGATGAAGATGCGAAGAATCATTACGAAGCCAATAAAGAGCAATTAAAGGAACCGGAAAAATTCAGGGCGCGCCACATACTGGTAGACACGGAAGCGGAGGCGAACGATATTCTTGCTAGACTTAAGGCGGGAGAAGATTTCGCCGCCTTGGCTAAAGAAAAATCGAAAGACAAAAGCAAAGAACAGGGTGGGGATTTAGGATTTTTTTCGAGGGGGCAGCTGGTTCCGGAATTCGAGCAGGCAGCCTTTGGCCTTGAAGTAGGGCAAACGAGCGGTGCGGTTAAGACTCAATTCGGATATCATATTATTAAATTGGAAGAAAAACAGCCGGCAAAGGAGCGCTCCTTTGAGGAAGTAAAGGACTCGATCAAACAGATGCTGTTATCTTCTAAGCAAAAGGAACGCTTTGAGACATTGCTCAAAGATTTAAGAGCGAAAAATAACGTGGTCATCCGCAAGGAACTTCTTCAACCGCCTGTGCCTGCGCCGCAGGCAAGCCAGCCTCAAGAGGGAGCTAAGTAGAATTTATTTTAGTTTATTAAAAAAATTTCTACTTTATTGATGACTTCTCCCTTAGGTTGGATTGCGGTTTTTATTTCTCTGGGGATTTGGATAAGCGCTTTTATCCGGATCCCCATTTTATTTATCGTTTCAGCCGCAACTTTTTTCATTTTAATTTCTATAATCACGGTAAAAAGAAAAACGGCCTCTTTCATATCGCTATCCGTTACATTCTTTTTTATCGGCTCTCTGCTTTTTCAGATAAAGCAGGTCTATCCCGCCAATCATATCAACAATTTCACTCCAGATGAACCGGAATCGGTTTATATAGAAGGGCTTATCATAGATGAGCCGCAATTAACTCGTACTTCTTATGGTATGCCGAAGGCAAATTTCATTTTGAAGGCAAGCGGCTTTCAAAAAGGCGACGTAAAACAGGAAGTTACCGGCAAGGTAAAGGTTTTTATTTCGGAAGAGGATAAACGGTTAAATTACGGAGATAGAATTTTAATAAACGGGCTCTTATCTCGCCCGAGGGGACCCGGCAATCCCGGGGAATTCGATTACTCGCAATACTTAAAGAGGGAAGGCGTACTTTCGATTTTAAACGCGAAAGGTTACAACGTTATTTTGTTAGAAAAGAATTGTGGCAATCCGATTCTGCGCGCCGCATATTTCGTAAGAAATAGGATAAAAGAAATAATAGATTCGAATCTTCCCCAAGACAGTGCGAATTTCCTCAATGCAATTTTGCTGGGCCAGAGGCAGGACGTGGATTTTGAATTGAATGATATTTTTATGAAGACAGGCACAATCCATTTGCTGGCCATCAGCGGACTCAATGTCGGGCTTTTGGTCTTTCTCGTTATGCTTATATTTAGGGTAGTTCGCATTCCAAAGAAAATCAGTATCATAGCGACGATATCTTTTCTTGTGTTCTATGCTGTCCTTACAAACGGCAGGCCTTCCGTAATCAGGGCGACCATTATGGCGATAGCTATTCTATTCGGATGGTTAATAGGCAGGGAATCGCCAATGTGGAATTCATTGGGGCTTGCGGCGATAATCATTTTGGGCATTGAGCCGAACGCCCTATTCGATATAGGATTTCAACTTTCGTTCATTTCCGTTGCCGCCATATTATATGTCACGCCAAAGATAGAAGAGTTGTTTTATTACGATAGAAAATTATCCGTGCCTTTTATGGGTAAATATAAGAGGTATTTCATTGAGGGGGCTTTTGTGTCGGTTGCTGCATGGTTAGGGGTTTTGCCG
>CAZXJX010000008.1:0-15693 GCA_964641235.1 uncultured Planctomycetia bacterium | reverse complement strand
ATACTATTTTAATATAGTGACACCAATCGCAATATTTGCGAATTTATTCGCCGTACCGCTGTCCTTTTTAATAACGGCATCGGGCATTCCATTTATTATATTTAGCGCCTTCATTCCTTTTATCGGCAAGATATTTGGTGGCACGACCTGGCTTTTCTATATTATGCTGACCGGCATAACCGATGCCCTTTCGAAGATTCCGCTCGCATACTTCTATTTTTCAAAACCCTCAGCGCCTTTCGTTTTTGCATATTATGTTTTCGCAGTCGCCTTAATTGAGCATAAGCGATTTAAGATTTCAAGAGGCAAAATTGCGCTTGTCGGATTAATATTTATAAATATTATTATATGGCACAGCGCATTAAAGCCAAACGATGGGAGGTTGAAAGTTACATTTTTAGATGTCGGACACGGCGATTCGATATTCATTGAATTTCCGAAAGGCGGGAATATGCTAATCGACGCAGGCAAGGGCGCTGAGCCGGACGAAGGCAGGAACGTCATCTTGCCATTTTTACGAAGCAAAGGGATAGGGGTTATTGATGCTGTGGTCTTGACCCATCCGGACGCCGACCATGTCGGAGGGTTTGCCTCAGTCATAAAAGGGATAAGCGTAAGGCAAATCTTTGAGAGCGGTATAAAATCAAAGAGCGACGCCTATCTTAATTTTGAAAATGTAATCACAAGGAAGAGGATTAAACGAAACCTCTTAAGGCGGGGCGATTCGATAGCGGGAGCAGAAAAGGCAAGCATAATCTGTTTAAATCCGCCTATAGAGTGGGTAGCTGATTCAAGTATTGAGTATAACGATAATTCTTTGGTGATAAAGATTAATTATGAAGACGTCGGTTTGCTATTTTGCGCGGATATAGGACAGAAGGCAATAAACGATATCCTTCGATACGGCGATATGCTTGACGCAGAACTTATTAAGTTGCCTCACCACGGTGAAAAACTTTCTTTGGTCGGGCAGGCCCTTATCGATGAGGTAAACCCTAAATACGCAGTTATATCTCAAGGAAGGGCCCAGAGGGAAATATTGAGCGCTAAGGAGACCGAAGAGTCTCTGCTGGCAAAAGGTATAAGGGCATTCAGGACGAATAGAGACGGCGCCGTATTTGTCTTAACCGATGGAAAATATATTCTTATCGATGTTTTTAAAAGGAGATTAAATTTCATATTGACAAATTCGGTTTTGAGGCATAAAATTACAGTTGAAGAAGGGTCTTAGAAGATGTACGAAAGGCACGGGCGAATCGAAGAAAGAAGGCTATCTCCAAGGATTAGCACTGCAATGCCGGTTCAATATAGAGGGATACGTCAGGCGAATAGTGCAGTCGTAGGTACAATTGCGAGAGATATATCTAAAGGTGGAGTTCGTCTTGTGGTAAATGAATTTCTATCGGTATTTACAAGGCTTGTGGTGGAGGTTTCTATTCCGCCGACCCCTAAGTCCATCAGGGCTATTTCAAAGGTTGTGTGGATACGCAAAAGGCCACACGGTGAGCAGTATGAAGTTGGAATGGAATTCGTGGATATCACGGAAGAAGACAAACGGAATATATCCGATTTTGTAGAAAGGTCAATCCCTAAGCAGTAAAAACCTTCCATGAGAAAACATTTAATCATTGTTTCAATTCTATTATTATCCTTGGCTATTCAGCCCGTGCTTAACGCCTACTGGATTTGGACTCCGCAGACCGGCAGATGGATAAATCCGAAATGGGCAGTTAAAGATAGCCCTCAGGAACAATTCGATTGGGCGATGAAATTTTACGAATCGAAGGATTATAAGAGGTCCGTGGGGGAGTTTACGAAATTGGTCAGGTATTATCCTAATTCCGAACTTGCCGCCGATGCGCAATATTATGTCGGCAGGTCCTATGAGGGACTGGAGGAATACGAGCAAGGATATTTGGCATATCAAAAGGCGATAGAGACGTATCCGTTTACCAAGAAGATGGAAGAGATGATAGAACGGGAGTTTGAGATAGGAAATAGATTTTATGCGGGGGAGAGGATAAAATTATGGGGAGTGCCGACTTTCCCGTCCGTGTATAAGGCGATTGAGATATACCAAAAGGTCGTCGATAATGCGCCGTACGGCAAATATTCCGAAGAGGCGTTGTATAAAATCGGGGAATGCCACAAAAAGGCAGGGGATTATCAGGCGGCGAGATTGGCATTTCAAAAATTAGTCGATGAACACCCCGACAGCAAATTAGCGGCGGATGCCAAGTTTCAAGTGGGGTTATGCGCATCCCAAGCATCCTTAAAACCGACGTATGACCAGTCCATTACCAACGAAGCGTTAAAAGAAGTTGAGGATTTTGCGAAGCGCCATCCCGAATCGCAACTAACTCCCGAGGCGGATAAGATGCGCCAGTCTCTGAGGGAGAAGAGGGCAGAAAGCGATTTCACGATAGCGGAATTCTATAGGAAACAAAAATATTACGAAGCCGCATCGGTATACTATAAAAACATAGTGGAAGCGCTTCCCGAAACCAGCTGGGCCAAAAAGGCGCAGGGTAAATTAAGGGAGATAGAGAAGAAGACAAAGTGAAGAGGCCGTTATTTTTTGCGCTCGCAATTATCGCGTTACTTGCATCCGCCGGTTGCGGTTATTCGATACGTTCTTTGTCATATAGCAGGAATACGAAGATTTGTGTAAAACCGTTTGAAAATAAGGTGGATTTAAATATCAAGGGTGAATATTCGGACCAATATACATATAAGCTCTATCGTCATAGGTTGGAGACCAAGATTACCGATGCGGTGATAAACAGATTGCTGCTCGACGGTTATTTGAAAGTCGTATCCAAAGAAAAAGATGCGGATTTAGTTATTAAGGGCGAGTTAATCAATTACGAGAAACAACCGCTAAGATACGATGACGCAAGGAATATCGAAGAGTATAGAGCGAATCTTGTGGTGAACGTGGCTTTGCGCGATATGAAAAAAGATTCGCCTGTTTGGGAGGAAAACGGATTCGTAGGATATTCGGAATTTTTTACGACTGGCAGCCAAGCTAAATCAGAAGATGCTGCGATAGATGAAGCGGTGGAGGACCTGGCAAGAAGGATCGTTGAGAGGACGGTTGAAGATTGGTAGGGCTTTCCCGCCAGAGGCGGATCTGCGATATATGCGCGAACTTACATTTGCTTATTTTGGAAAAGAGAACGCCCTCAAAGAAGAAGCCCTCGAAGATTTAAAAAGGCGCCTTCTTGCCGTTGACAATATAGATTTAAATTATACCCTCTTTTATTCCGACCAGCTTGAGCCTGAAGCGTTTCAGGACGCTGTAAATACCCAGCCATTTTTAAGCCCTAAGCGATTTGTTGTTATAAAAGAGATCGAACGGCTCCAGGAGTCGACCAAAGATTCTATCGTAAGCTACCTTAAAAAACCTTCCAAGAACACCGTTTTGGTATTGATGACGGATTTAGAAGTTAAAGATTCCGAGAGCGCAGCCAAAGGCTCCTTTTTCTCGGCGATTTTAGAATATGCAAGAGTCCAAACCTTCGAATCATTGGAAGCGATGAGCCTGCATCATTATTTGATAAAAAAAGTCGCCTTTCATAAAAAGATAATGACGGACGAGGCGGTTAGATTGCTCGTCGAAAAATTGGGTAACGACCTGAAACTTTTAGAGAAGGCGATTGAGGAATTGACGACGTATGTTGGAACAAAGCCGAAAATAGAGAAGGGCGATGTCGAAACGCTTGTCGGAAAGTCCCTGGAAGAGACCGTCTTTACATTAACTAAAGCAATTTGCCATAGGCAGGCAGCGCAATCGTTATCGATATTATCCAGCCTATTTAAGGAGTCGGTGAGCCCGGAAAATATAATAGGCGCAATCGGCGCTGAGTTCAGGCGCATTATGAAAGTCAAGTACCTTATGGCGCAGGAGAGAAGCGCCTGGCAGATTCAGGGCGAACTTAGGTTGAATCAAAAGACGATTACGGAGGCTATGAACGTAGCGAAGAATATAACTTTAAGCGATATTAAGAAATGTTTCGGGCACTTGGTAAAGGCAGACCGCGATTGCAAGAACAGGGATTTGGATAGAAGGGTCGTTCTGGAATCGCTCGTCGTAAGGTTATGCGACTTTGGCGAGCTTGCTTAGGATGCGGGATTTTTTTCTGGAGGCGGTATTTTTATGTATAATCCCTTTAGAGCGTGCCTTATCGAGTTTGGAGATTAATTTGGCGCCAAGCGCCTTAGCTTCGTCCGATTTCTTCGCGCTCAGAGCTGACTGCAATTTTTTGGATAAAGACTTCAATTCGGATTCTACCTGCGAGTTTCTTAAGCGCCTTTTCTTATCCTGGCGTATTCTTTTAAAGGCGGATTTTAGTATCGGCAAGTTACATTCTCCTTTCAAATTGAATAAACATACCATATCATAAAAAAAATGTCAACACATAAATCGTTAGCGAAATCCGCGGGCATAATAGGCTCGGGAATTTTATTAAGCCGAATTTTAGGGTTTGTCAGGGATATCGTTATCGCCTCCGTCTTCGGGACGAAGGTAGCCGCTCAGGCATTTGTCGTGGCATTTAGGATTCCGAACCTTTTACGCGATTTGGTTGCGGAGGGCGCTGCTAATGCCGCGTTCGTCCCCGTGCTAAGCGAATACGCGGCTAAGAAAACGAAAAAGGAGTTTTGGGAACTCGCAGGAATTATTTTAAATGCGATGGTCGTCGTGCTCGCAACCATTTCTATATTGGGCATTATTTTTGCGCCCTTTATCGTCAGGGTCATCGCCCCAGGTTTCGTTAAAGAAGCGGACAAATTACAATTGACCGTGCAGCTTACGCGATTTATGTTCCCCTATATATTTTTAATCGGATTGACCGCGTATGCGACCGGCGTATTGAATTCCCTTAAGCATTTTACCGCGCCCTCATTTGGCCAGCCGTTATGGAACATCGCTTTGATATTAAGCGCGTTATATTTATGCCCCAATATGCAAATACCGGTTATGGGATTAGCGATAGGAGTTTTGGTAGGAGGGATTTTTCAGCTTTCCGTGCAGGTGCCGCCGTTATTAAATAGGGGAATGGCTTTGCCGCGGCTTAATAGGTTTAAGCATCCGGCTTCGAATGAAATCGGAAAATTACTTTTGCCGAGAGTTTTAGGCACGAGCATTTATCAAGTAAATGTTTTTGTCGATACGATGTTGGCGTCGCTGTCGAGGATTGTAGGCGAAGGGGCAGTCGCGGCGCTTTATTATTCGAATAGGTTGTGGCAACTTCCGCTTGCGATATTCGGAACTGCTTGGGCTCAGGCGATGTTACCGACGCTATCCGAACACGCGGTTGAGGAAGACATCAAAAAATTTAAAGATACGCTTTCCTTTTCATTGCGTTCGGTTTTCTTTATAACTATACCGGCGGCGATCGGTCTTCTAATTCTTTCAACGCCTATCGTTAGGGCGCTGTTTGAGAGGGGGTCTTTCGATAGATATTCGACTGAGATTACATCGTACGCATTATTTTATTATTCTCTCGGTTTATTCGCTTACGCAGGAGTAAAGATTTTGGTATCTGCTTTTTATTCGTTGAAGGATACATTAACGCCGGTTAAGGTTGCCTTAGTGGCGTTGGTTTTAAATATAATACTAAACCTTACGCTGATGTGGCCGCTTAAGGTGGGCGGCTTGGCGCTTGCTACTTCGATTTCGAGCACGGTGAATTTCTTTTTGCTGTTTTATTTGCTAAGAAAAAAGATAGGGCCGCTCGGAGGACTTATGATGCTGAAGTCAGTCGGAAGGATTTTGCTTGCGGGAATTATTATGGGAGGCGCGATACTTTGGGTTAATTCCTTTTTAGTTCTTGCGCCGATTCCGCAGGTCGCCGTTGTTATTCTTTTTGGCGTAGGCTCATTCTTCGTCGGCTGTATGATATTCGATGTCGCTGAATTTAAGGGATTTTTAAGATGGGCATTAAGGAGAAATTAAATGAACTGCCGGATTTGCCCGGGGTTTATATATTTAAGGATAAAGACGGGAAGGCAATATATGTCGGAAAAGCATCCTCGCTTACGAAAAGGGCAAAATCGTATTTCTGGCCGTCAAAGAATCTTTCCTCCCGAACGGAATTAATGGTTGAGAAGGTCCGCGATATCGAGTGGACTGTTACATCTTCTGAGGCAGAGGCGCTCTTATTCGAATCCAACCTGATAAAAGAGCATCGGCCTAAATACAATGTGGCCCTGCGCGACGACAAGAGCTATCCCCTTATAAAGATAACGATGGCCGGGGAGTATCCGCGGCTTATGGTCGCACGCGGAAGAAAGAGCGACGGCTCGCTCTATTTCGGGCCCTATACCGACGCCAAATTATTGCGCCGAGCAGTAAAATTCATCCGCGAAATCTTTCCGTTCTGCACCTGCCATCCGCTACCTAAGAAAGCGTGTGTCTATTATGACTTAGGGCTCTGTCGGGCCCCTTGCGAGGGTAAAATTTCGAAGGAGGAATACGGCGAGACCATAAAACAGATAATCCTTTTTATCGAAGGTAAAAGGGACGAATTATTGCGCAGGTGTCTTAAGAAGATGAACTATTTAGCCGACGGGGAAAGGTTTGAAGAAGCGGCAAGGATAAGGGACCAGATAGAGGCGCTAAATACTCTGGTCTATAAAAAAGGCGCTGACGCGGCGGGCGGATTGAACGAGTTGAAAAAGATCCTCGGTTTAAAAAATGAGCCCCGTCTTATCGAGGCATTCGACATATCGAATATAAAAGGCGAGGGCGCGTGCGGCTCGATGGTGACATTCAAGGATGGCCGTCCCGATAAATCAAAATACAGAATGTTTAAGATACGAGAGGTCGAGGGTCAGGATGATTATGCGATGATGCGCGAGGTGGTAAAACGTCGCTATACCGGAACGCTCAAGGAAAAACACAAGACCCCCGATCTTATTATTATAGACGGCGGCAGAGGGCATCTTTCGGTAGCGGCGCAGGAGATAAGGGCGGCGGGCCTCACGGACGTCCCCATTATCGGCATTGCAAAAGTCTTTGAGCACATATATACCTTAGATAGGGATATGCCGATTGCGCTTGTCCCGTCGTCGAAGGCGCTGCATCTCATACAGCGGATACGCGACGAATCCCACAGGTTCGCCATAAAGTATCATCATATATTAAGACGAAAGGCATTGGTAGGCGATGTCAAAACAAAAAAACGAAAAGGGCGTAAAAGAAGAGTTGCTCTTTAACGGTTGCACGGCATTCGAGATAAGCGTCTATGAATGTATATTGAAGATACCTTCCGGACAGACGCGTTCTTATAAATGGATCGCAGAAAAAATAGGAAATCCCAAAGCCACCCGCGCTGTCGCGCAGGCACTACACCGCAACCCCTGGCCGCTCATAGTTCCCTGTCATCGCGTCATTTCCTCAGACGGAAATATCGGCGGGTATGCGTATGGGGTCGAGATTAAACGGTTGTTTTTGGAGTTGGAAAAAGCGTGCAAAAATATTTCATAGCTATTAATTTTCCCGCAAAAGCGAATCGCGTAATTTATGCTATTACAGACAAAGTGCGAAATTCAGAGATGCATTTTGTGCTTGAAAAGCGATAGTGCCGGCGGTATACTCAAAATAGGGCAGTACAAAAACCCCTAAAAAGCGAATTCGTATATTATATGTTAGGAGAAAATAAAAATGAAATTTCTTGAAAAAATTCCTGATTGGTTTAAGTGGATATTGTTTTTGCCATCAGCATTTCTTGCATTACTTATTTCCTATCCTATCATTACAATAATAAATAAAATTACAATGATTGGATTTTTAGGAGATAATAATTTCTTAGTAAATATTGGCATATTAGTATTAGCAAATTTATGGAGTGCTGTAGCTTTTATATGGGTAGGTGCCATAGTAGCTCCCAGAAATAATTTTATAGTAGCCATTGTTTTAGCAACAATATACACTTTTATACTTGGGGCCTCTTTTATTTCAAGGCTTATCCTGGGAGAAAACTCAAGTGTTTCATGGTTGGAAATGGCTATAGCAATAATTACAGGAATAATTGCAGCCGTTGGCGTTGTCTATTATTTTTACGAAAAAAAACTATCTGAAAACTTTGAAACTATCGAAAATAGGAACTCCTGACAAAGCAATCCAGCGGACTTTTTCCGCCGCTGAAGCGGCGCAAAAAGCCGCTGATTTTTATGTTAGGTGAGGAATAATCAGACTGGAAAATAAAATGGCAGAACACATACGGGATTTCGTACATTTTCTAGGAATTGAACAAGAAAATCAAATAAAAAACTGTGTAAATCTAGGTGAATATTTCTTTCTCATCCATAATCTAGACGTGCTGTATAAAAAAGCACTAGAGATTAAAGTTGACAAAAAAGAATATAAAATACCCGCATTTTTATTTCTCAATGCCCACCGAGAGCTATACTTAAGCATGACAAATTTTCTTCGCCTTCATCAGGGCAAATCTTTTTGCAATCTCCGATCAGCAATTGATAGCGCATTTACCGCATACTATTTACTGAAAAATCCAGATAAAGAAACTGTATATTTGGCGAAAATTCAGCCAAACTCAGGAGAAGAGAAAGAATGGAATAAAACTTTTAAAAACATCAAGGCAACAATAAATAGCAATATTGCTGATTACCCTTATGCAAAAGGATTAATAGAAGTTCATGATTTCTGCAGTATTTTTGAACATGCTGATGCGGTTGATGTTCTAACAAGATACGTAGAAGACAAAGAAAAATTAACTTTAGAAGCAAATTACTTTGACTATGAAGAATCAGATGACAATTATAAAAAGTGGCTTATCCATATTTTATTTAGTTTTTTTAAAATATTCAGCCTATTCTGGGCGGTATTTTTTAAAGAAAAGGCACCAGAAGAAATATCAAAAGTTATCAACCAAAGAGCAGGAGTGTATGAAACGAAATTAAATGAACTTAGAAAGAGATTTTCCTTTAAAGCAAATAATGACACATAACATTTCACTCCAGCGGACCCTTCGACTCGTTTTAAGTGGGATGGAAGGCTCGCTCAGGACCGCTGAGTTCAAACGTTTGGGGACAAGATAGGGGACGTGTCAAAAAGGGACGGTTCGGACTTATAAAATAGAGGATTTTTGTCTGGAGCCGCACATTTATTCCGGAGGGTATCACAAATCGTGATGCCCTTATTTTTTTGAAAGAAAACCCCTTCTTTTATCGTCTTTATAATAAAGGAGGGTTAAACCCATGGTTGGATTAATATCGGATGAAGTGGTTGAGCGGAAAATATTTGTAATTAGAGAACATAAGGTAATGCTTGATAAGGAGTTAGCTGTTCTGTATGGCGTTGAGACAAGGGTTCTTATGCAGTCTGTAAGGCGCAATATTGAAAGATTTCCCGGTGATTTCATGTTTGCTTTGACCAGAGAAGAGATCATGAGGATATCACAGTTTGTGATATCCTTAAAGTATTCTAAAAATGTATATGCTTTTACAGAGCAGGGGATAGCTATGCTATCCGGCATCCTAAATAGTAAACGTGCCATTGCGGTAAACATCGCTATCATGCGGGCTTTTGTAAGACTACGCGAATTTTTGGCGAGTAACAAAGAACTGGCTCAGAAAGTAGAAGAACACGGCAAGCATATAGCTTTTATTTACAAGCTTATAGATGAATTAAGGCAGCCGCCCAAGGAGAAGTCGAAGCGAAAGATAGGGTTTCATGGAAGTTAGATTGCTTCGTCGCTTTACTCCTCGCAATGACAGTGAAAGGGTCTCACAAATTGTGATACCCTTTTTGATTTTCGCAAATTTTTTTGAAAGAAATTGCCCTCTTTTGTCGTCTATTATTATAGAGAGGCAGTCTTAAGCCTTGACAGAGTTGTTTACAAATGCTATAATTTGATAGCAAATGATAACAGAAAGGAGGTGATAACTATTGCGTAATAATGAACAACAAGCCCAATTAGGAGCAAGGATTCCGGCGGATCTGAAAGAGATACTTTCGAAGTATTGCTCAAGCCGCGGTATCAAGTTGAATTATTTTGTCACCGAGGCGATAAGAGATAAGTTACTTGAAATGATAGAAGATAACGAAGATTTGAAGGTCGCTCATGAAAGGCTTAAGAAAGCGAATTTTGTCTCTCTCGAAGAACTTAAAAAATACCTTAAAAAGAGAGGGATAAAAACCGATGTTTAGAGTCTTGTATGAAAAAAGGGTCTTCAAAGACCTTGATAAAATATCCAAAGAAGATGTCAAGAAGATCCTCGGTCTTATAGAAGAACTTTCCTCAAATCCGCGTCCGCCGTCGAGCAAGAAGCTATCAGGTAAAGCATCGTTTTATAGGATAAGGCAGGGGGATTACCGGATAATATATGAAATTAAGAGTAGAAAAAAGGAAATCAGAGTAATTTTGATTAAGCATAGAAGCGAAGCTTATAGGCGGATATAGAGATTGCTTCGCCCTGAGCGAAGTCGAAGGGCTCGCAATGACAGTATAGTCTGGATCCCCGTTTTCACGGGGATGACATTCTTGAAAGAAAATTCCTCCTTTTGTCGTCTATTATTGTAAAGGGGGGATTGAAATGGGCGAATTAATAAAACAAGAAATAGTGAGGGAAAGAGTTTTTATTATTAGAAGACAAAAGGTAATGCTGAGCTTTCATTTGGCCGAGCTTTATGGGGCAGATACAAAAGTACTTGTGCAAGCAGTAAAACGTAATATAGAAAGGTTTCCTTCCGATTTTATGTTTCTCCTTACAAAACAAGAGGTTACAATCTTGAGGTCACAAATTGTGACCTCAAGATGGGGCGGTATTAGGTACTTACCCTATGCCTTTACAGAGCAGGGTATAGCTATGCTTTCCAGTGTCCTAAGAAGCAAGAAAGCTATTCAGGTAAACATTGCCATTATGCGCGCTTTTGTAAGACTCAGGGAATTCTTGGCTGACAACAAAGAGCTTGCTCACAAAGTAGAAGAACACAGTCAACATCTAGCCTATATTTATAGACTTATAGATGAGTTAAGGAAAACGCCGGAAGAAAAACCGAAGCGTAAGATAGGGTTTCGTACCGATTGATAGTGAGGTGGGCGGGTAGAAAAGTTAGAAAGTTATACTTGACATATAGTCTAACTTATGGTATATTTCTTGTGGAGGTGAAAGATGATGACCATTACAAGATTAAAGACCAAGAACCAGTTGACCATTCCTAATGAGATAGTAAAGAGGCTCAATTTGAAGGAGAACGAACTATTCGCGGTTGACATCAAAGATAACTACATCAAGCTTACCCCTGTTGAGGTTGAGCCGCGCTATACGCCGGAAGAACTGAAAGCCATCGACCGCATCGTAGAAGCAGAAAAGGGCAAGGCGAAAATCATCAAGCCCGGCAAGGGCATACCTTGGAAAAAGGCGAAAGCCAAATTAGGTTATGTATAATATTGAAATCTCGCCTTTTGCCTTGAAATTTCTTACCCCTCTTATCAAAAAACATACCCCAAATCGGTCTGATTTGTTTGACCTGCAACGTTTTAATTGGTATAATTATGACTATAATTTTAGGAGGAAGTTATGCTCGAGGAGCTTAAAAATAGATTAAAGGAAATCGATTCCGCTTTAGAGAACCTGCGGAGGTATCTTTGACCTCGAAGCCGCCGAGAAGAGGATAAAAGAATTTGAGGGACAAATGTCCGTCCCCGGCTTCTGGGACGATTCCCAAAAGGCGAATAAAGTCATTCAGGAGTTAAAGGAATTAAAATCGAAATTAGAGCCGTGGGAAGAATCCAAAAAACAATACGAGGAATTAAAAGGACTCGCTGAAATAATCGAACCTACCGATGAGTCCTCGATAGTTCAAATCCAAAAAGAATTAGAGTCCCTCTCAAAAAAGATAGGCGGGATAGAATTTAAGGCCCTATTTTCCGGAGAGCACGATAGGTCGAGCGTTATACTCTCAATTAATGCAGGCGCAGGCGGGACCGAATCCTGCGATTGGGCTTCGATGCTATTCAGGATGTATACGAGATGGGCCCAACGTAAGGGATATAAAGTCGATGTCCTTGATTACTTGGCGGGTGAGGAGGCAGGAATTAAGAACGTTACGATTTTAATAAAAGGCGATTATGCGTTTGGGAATTTAAAGTCGGAATCGGGCGTCCATAGGTTGGTGAGAATTTCTCCTTTCGACGCTAATAAGAGGCGCCACACGTCGTTCGCTTCGGTTGACGTAATTCCCGAGATAGAAGAAGATATAAAAATCGATATAGACGAAAAAGATTTAAGAATAGATGTGTACCGAGCATCCGGGCCCGGCGGCCAGGGTGTGAATACCACGGATTCAGCGGTTAGGATAACGCATATCCCGACGGGGATCGTCGTCCAGTGTCAGAACGAACGCTCGCAACTTAAGAATAAGCATACGGCGCTTAAAGTCTTAAAGGCAAGGCTATATGAGAAGAAAATTGAGGAACAGCAAGAGAAATTAAAATCGATGTACGCCGAGAAACAGAAGATAGAATGGGGAAGCCAAATCCGCTCATACGTGATGCACCCGTATAATATGGTGAAAGACCACAGGACAGAGTTCGAGACGGCGAAGGTAAATCAGATTTTAGACGGCGAGCTCGATGAATTTATAGAGGCATATATTAGAAAACTAAAATGATAAATTATATCTTATCTAAAATAATCGGAACACAGAACGAGCGGGAGATTAAGAAGCTTCAGCCAAAAGTCGAACTTATAAATCAGCTCGAGCCGAAGATTGCCGCATTATCGGATGCGCAGTTGCGCGCAAAGACAGATGAATTCAAGATGTTCGTCGGCGCGAAATTAAAAGGTTATAATTCTTTAGAGCTTGAAAAAGATGAGCGCAGAAAAATAGAACAGGATATTTTAGATGAGATATTGCCTGAAGCGTTTGCCGTTGTCCGCGAGGTCGCGAAGAGGACGGTAAATATGCGACATTTCGATGTTCAGCTTGTCGGCGGTATCGTGCTTCACGAGGGAAAAATCGCAGAGATGGCGACGGGCGAAGGCAAGACTCTCGTTGCGACCTTAGCCGCTTATTTAAATTCGCTATCGGGTTACGGAATTCACATAGTGACGGTTAACGATTATTTGGCGAAACGCGATAGATACTGGATGGGGCCCATCTACGAATTTTTAGGTTTAAAGGTCGGCGCGATTCAACACGATATGGATGACAAAGGTAGGCAGGAAGCTTATAACTGCGATATAACTTACGGCACAAATAACGAATTCGGATTCGATTATTTGCGCGATAATATGAAATACCGCCTTGAAGATATGGTTCAGCGTCAACTGCATTATGCGATTGTCGATGAAGTCGATTCGATTTTAGTCGATGAGGCAAGGACACCGCTTATCATATCGGGTCCCGCCGAAGAATCGACTGATAAATACTATAAAGCTGCCTCGATCGTCAAAGGATTGGAAAAAGGCGCGCGGGACGAGGAAACAAAAGTTGAAACCGGGGATTATATCGTCGATGAGAAGGGCCATACAGTTTATTTAACGGAACAAGGCGAGACTAAGGCGGTTGGCGCTTGGGGTCTGGAAAATTTGCACAACATCGAATCAATAGAGGAAAAGCATTGTACAGAAAAAGCGTTGCTCGCCAAGGAATTATATAAGTTGGATGTGGATTATGTCATCAAAGACGGCGATGTTATAATCGTCGATGAATTTACAGGACGGATGATGCCCGGAAGGAGATGGTCTGATGGGTTGCATCAGGCGATCGAGGCAAAGCAAGGCGTTCGTATAGAGCGGGAGAACCAGACCTTAGCGACGATTACGTTTCAAAATTATTTCAGGATGTACGATAAATTGGCCGGGATGACCGGAACCGCGGCGACTGAGGCAAATGAATTTCATCAGATTTATAAGTTAGACGTCATCGTAATCCCGACGAACAGGACATTAATACGCACAAATTACACCGACCGCGTTTATAAGACTGAGAAGGAAAAATTTCAGGCGGTAGTTGATGAGATAGCCGAATTATATTCGAAGGGGCGGCCCGTTCTGGTCGGCACGATATCTATCGATAAATCCGAACGATTGAGCCAAATGTTAAAGAGGCGCGGGGTTCCGCATCAGGTATTAAATGCAAAATATCACGAGATGGAAGCGCATATAGTGGCTCAAGCGGGGCGATTAAACGCGATTACGATTGCAACGAATATGGCCGGGCGCGGCACCGATATTTTATTAGGCGGCAATGCGGAAAATATGGCGAATGATATCTTCAGCCAAAAGGGCATAGACCCGAAAGATGCGGATCCGAAAGAAAAGGCCGAGTTGCTGACTAAGATAAAAGTTAAAGTTGAGGAGGAGCATAAAAAAGTCGTTGAGCTCGGCGGCTTACACGTGCTCGGCACAGAGCGGCATGAGGCGCGCAGGATAGATAATCAATTAAGAGGGAGGTCGGGTCGGCAGGGTGACCCCGGTTCGTCGAGATTTTATCTTTCTTTGGGAGACGATTTATTGCGGATTTTCGGCGCGGACAGGATTAAACTCATAATGGATAAACTAGGTATGGAGGAAGGCCAGGAAATCGAACACCCATGGGTTACGAAATCCATTGAGACCGCACAGAAACGGGTCGAGGCGCACAATTTCGAAATCAGAAAACACCTCTTGGAATACGATAACGTAATGAATACTCAAAGGGAAGTAATCTATTCCGAGAGAAGGGCTATACTCGAGGGAACGGATTTGAAAGACTATATTTTCGCTCTCATAGAGGAAGCGCTGGATTCGGCGGCGGATATATATTTGAACGAAAAGACGCACAGCAGCGAATGGGATATCAACGGCTTTTCCGAATGGCTGCACACGAAATTTGCCGTTGCGCTTCCTGCGAATAGTAAAGGATTTTTTAATAACTCAAGAGAGCAGATTAGAGAACAAGTACTTGAGAACATAAAGGGTTCTTACGCAAAGAGAGAATCCGCCTTCGGCGCCGAGGCGATGAGGCATATCGAGAAGACGATTTTATTGGATATGATAGATTCGAAATGGAAGGACCATCTATACGCGATGGACATCTTGAAGGAAGGGATAGGCCTGAGGGCATACGGACAGGTGGATCCTCTGGTCGAATATAAGAATGAGGCATATGCGATGTTTGGAGAGATGATGAACAGGATTAAAGAAGATGCCCTTGAGTTCATATTCAGAGTGCAAGTCGTAAGAGAAGAAAAACCAAGAGGAATTTTTGAAGCGATGCCTCGCGAATTCATCCATCCGGAGTTACAACCGCTGGCGTCGAGGCAGCCCCAATTTGAAGGACCAGTTCCCAGCGGCCCCGTAATGCCGGATGTAAAACAGGCTCCTCTCAAGAGAGAGACGCCTAAAGTGGGACGCAATGACCCATGTCCTTGCGGAAGCGGGAAAAAATATAAGAAATGTTGCGGCGCTTAATATTACTTCCTTTACTATCAGCATTTTTATTGACGCTTGCTTTTCCAATTTTTAATTTCGCATTATTAGCATGGATTGCCCTAATCCCCCTATTAATTGCCGTAAGAGGCGAGAGGCCGTGGCAGGCGTTTTTAACGGGTTATATAACCGGCCTTTTATTCTTCGGCGCGACGATATATTGGGTCTCGTATGTCGCGATAATAGGCGCAGTAGCGTTGATCATCTATCTCGCTTTATATTTTGGCCTCTTTGCGGTTGGCGTCG
>CAZXJX010000007.1:0-22954 GCA_964641235.1 uncultured Planctomycetia bacterium | reverse complement strand
TCTCTATGTTATACCTATCTGCTAACATATGCGTGAATATCCACCTGGACGTCTTAGGATTCAAAACCATTTCATAGCCTTCGATTGTAATCCTGCCGCCCATGTGGGATATTTTCTTTCTTAAAGGCATAAGGCTCATTTCTGGTTTTAAATCTTGCGCCTGAACAAAAGAGCCGTCTCTTAACATAAACTTATGATCGGGGGTGCACACAACAGCTTCGTCATTATCTAAAATTATTTTTATTGCCTCTGTAGATTTCTTAGTTAGTCTCGGATATAAAATTTTTTCTATGCCTATAGTGCCATCTCCTTTGATGGTATAACAATAATGGGTTTTGCCTGTTTGCCGCTCCGCAATAAGTTCTGTAAAACTTACGTTTCTGCCATCTGCCAACGCCACCTTAGTATTCCCAGCAAAACACCCACCGGCCGAATCGCCTTCTACAAGGTATAGCTCGCAGAGCGCCGGGTCCTTTTCAGAGCAATCGGCGAGTTTGCCGGGTAAGAATCCACCCTCTAAAGCGCCCTTTCTTCTGGTAAGTTCTTTCGCCTTCCTAGCCGCTTCTCGCGCCCGTGTCGCGAGTAGGCACTTATCAGCAACCTTGTTTGCTATAGCTGGATTTTCTTCGAAATAGGAGCTTAAGGACTCATTTACCACAGAAGCAACAAGTCCTTCTATTTCGGAATTGCCGAGCTTTGTTTTAGTCTGCCCTTCAAACTGAGGATCCGGCAACCGTACCGATACAACAGCGGTCAAACCTTCGCGGACATCCTCTCCGGCAAGCGAAATATCTTCGTTCTTAAATATGCCTTTATTTTTACAATATTGATTTATCGCCCTAGTCAGCGCTGATTTAAAGCCGCTCAAATGCGTTCCGCCCTCAACGGTATTGATGTTATTCGCAAATGAGAATATATTTTCGGCATACCCATCGTTATATTGAAGAGCTACCTCGGCTTGAACTCCATCCTTTTCTTTTAAGAAATAGATAACTTTTTTGTGAACCGGATTTTTATTCCTATTTAAATATTCGACAAAAGACTCTATCCCTCCCGCAAACTTAAATATATTCTCCTTGTCTGTCCTTTCATCTTTTAGCTCTATCTTTAATCCTTTATTTAAAAAGGCGAGCTCTCGCAACCTATTCGAAAGTATATCGAAACTGTATTCCATTTTGCCTTCGAATATCTGCTTATCCGGCTTAAACGTAACGCGGGTTCCGGCGCTCTTTGACTTGCCTATAACCGTAAGTTTCGATGCCGTCTTGCCGCGCTCATACCGTTGGTGATATATTTTGCCGTCGCGTCTTACCTCAACCTCTAACCATTCCGAAAGAGCGTTTACGACCGAAACTCCCACTCCGTGCAGCCCACCGGCAACCTTATAGGTTCTGTGGTCGAATTTTCCTCCGGCATGCAGCGTAGTTAAAACGACCTCAACCGCGGGTTTCTTCTCGGTCTTATGTATGTCAACGGGAATTCCTCGTCCGTCATCCACGACCGTTACGGTGTTATTCTTGTGAATGGTAGCTGTTATATTCTGGCAGTAGCCGGCCATCGCCTCGTCGATAGAGTTATCGACGACCTCATACACTAAGTGATGCAGTCCGCCAACGCTCGTATCTCCGATATACATCGCGGGCCGTCTTCTTACGGCCTCTATTCCTTCCAATACCTGAATTGTCTTTGCGTCGTATTTCTCAACCTTTGGCATTTTCCTATAACGCTCCTATCCTCAATTTTATATCAGCGACGATATCCTCGCCTAAATCATCCTTAAGCGATGTCAGCAACTGTATTTTTTCCATCGAAAGCTTATGAAGCCAACTCGAAGAATCCACATGCACTATAAGCGTCTTATCCTTAACCTCGACCGGCCTGGCATGTTTTATGTTGCTCTCTCCTATTGCTTTCGCCCAAGATGAATTTATCTTCTCGGCTTTAGAGACCCCGAGTTTTTTTAGTACCTCCTCCACTACGCCCTTGATCGCAACCGGTTTCTGCTTCATCTAAACTATCCTAATTGCATAGGCAGGATAATATAAATATAGCTGTTGCCGTCCGCCCTTATGGCGCCGGGTTTATCCGGGCTTGTCAATTCAAAACCTATTTCTTCCTCATCGATATTCTTAAGGGCGTCCATTAAATAATTAGGATTGAACCCCACCGTCATTTCCTCTCCGTTATAATTGCAATCTACCTCCTCCCGCGACTCGCTTCCGTCTTGCGCGCCCTTAGAAATTATCAGTTTATTTTTAAGCACGTCTAATTTTATGGATTGCGAATCCGGCGTGATAAACAAACTCGCCCTTTTTACCGCGGCGTAAAACCTATCTTTGTTTAATCTTAATTTTTCCTGAATCGGTTTCGGGATGACTTGTTCATAATTTGGGTATTCCCCTTCTATTAACCTGGTTATGAGCAAGGTATCGTCTAATTCAAACGAGAGCTGGTTTTCGCTAAAGGATATTTTAACCTCGCCGTCCTCTTTTAAAATCCTGAGCAGTTCCGAAACCGCTTTTGTCGGAACGATTACCCTCTTACTCAAACCGCCCGGTTTCGGCGCTTCCTTCTCAACCGTCGCTAACCTTCTTCCGTCCGTGGCGACCAAGCGCAATTTATTCTCCGTAGCTACAAATAAAATTCCGCTTAATATATATCTTGTTTCGTCCTTCGATATCGCAAACGAGGTCATATTTAACATCCTCTTTAATAATTTTTGAGGGAGTATTAAAATATCTTTATCGACTAACTCGGGCACCTTCGGAAATTCATCTTTCGGCAACCCCATCATTTTAAAGGTGGATTTTTCGCATTTTATCGTAATCTGATTATTTTTTTTGGCCGATAAACTTATCTTTTCGTTTGGTAATTCTTTTACTATATCGCTAATTTTTTTAGCGGGTATTGCAATAGCTCCTTCTTCTTGAATTTCGCCATCTATTATAGATATAATTCCAATTTCTAAATCTGTTGCGGTTAATTTAATTTTATTGTTGTTTAATGTTTCAAATAAAATATTAAACAATATCGGCAAACCGCCTTTTTGCGATACCGCATTTTGGACAGTTTGAATGCCTCTTTGAAAAACTTCTTTGTTTAATTTAACCTCCATTTCTCCTCCTTTTAAGAATTTTATAATAAATAGTTATAGTAGTAAGACTTGTTAATTTGTGGATAGAATTATAACCCATTTAATATTATATAGTTCAATATATGGATATATAGAAAGTTATCCACAGGTTTTTATTCATTATTTTTAATAAACGTTTTGTGCTTAAAATATCCACAACTTACCCTAACTTATAAACAACTTATCCACAGCAAACCAAAACAGCGTTCACAGGTTATTCACTCTTAATTTGCGTTGCAAGTTTATCTATCAACTCTTTTGTCTTCCTATCTTTCTTTATATCTGTTTCAATCCTGTCGCACGCATGGATAACGGTTGTATGATCTCTATCGCCGCAAAGCTCACCGATCTCTGGCAGGGAATGTTCGGTCAGTTTCCTTATTAAGTACATCGCAACCTGCCTTGGCAAGACTATCTGTTTGGTCCTTCGCCTTCCTTTTATATCAGAGATACGGACATTGAAGTATTTGGCGACTATTTCTAAAACCAAATCTGCGGAAAGCCTCTCCTCTTTTTCTTTGACCATATCTTTTAAGATGACGCGAGCCAAGTCCAACGTGACCTTTTGTTTTAATAGGATCGCATTTGCCGCAACCCTTTTTAAGGCACCCTCGAGTTCGCGGATATTGGATTTGATTTTTTCCGCTATGTAATTTATTACTTCGTCCGGGATAAAAACATTTTCTCTTTGCACCTTATTTTTTAATATCGCTATTCGAGTTTCAAAATTTGGCGGTTGGATATCCGCAATCAACCCCCACGCAAACCTCGAGACTAACCGTTCTTCCAGCGCCGAGATGTCCTTTGGCGGCCGGTCGCTCGTGAGTATTATTTGCTTATGCGCATCGTAAAGCGCGTTAAAGGTGTGGAAAAATTCTTCCTGCGTTGCCTCTTTTCCGGCGATGAAATGGATATCGTCGATTAAAAGCACATCCACCTTTCTGTATCTTTCCCTAAAACCGGTTGTCGTTTTATGTTGTATGGCATTGATAAGCTGGTTTGTGAATTGCTCGCTTGTTATGTAAACTATTTTTATCTTCCGGTCCTTTTCAAAACTATAATGCGCTATCGCCTGCATAAGATGCGTTTTGCCTAAACCGACCCTGCCGTAGATAAAAAGCGGATTATAAGCTTTTGCCGGAGATTTCGCAACCGCTAAAGCAGCTGCGAATGCAAGTTCATTACTCGGCCCGATAACAAAATTGTCGAAGGTGTAATCGGCGGCTAAAGTCAGGTTATTTGGCGCCTCATATTTTTTCTCGACAGCCTGAGTCGTCGACCGAGTCGCTAAGTTATCGATAACCGGTTTTGACACCACATGATCGACCACGCTGAATTCCAAGTTTAGATTTTCGCCGGAACTCTCTTTGAGAGCCCCCTTAATTAATTCTAAGTGATGATCAAGGAGCCAGTCCTTAAAGAAACCGTTTGGCACCTCAATAGTTAAAGAATCGCCAGAGACAGTAATCCCCTGAGTCGGCTTAAACCACGTCTCAAAGGTTTGAGGGTGAACTTTTGATTTAATGAGGTCCTTTACTTTTTCCCAGACCTCAGCGGCATTTTTGGAATTGTCCATCAGCAGTTATTCACAGTTTATTCACAACGAAATTTAGTCAAATTATACCAAATCCAAACCCCATTTGCAAGGATTTTTTATTTCAACTAACCTTAAGAAATCCTTGACTAAACCGTCATTCGTGATATAATCATACCTTAAATTTAAAATTGAAAATCCGCGTTGGCGGGAGGAGCCCTCATGAAAAAGAATCTGACTTTAAAATCGAATTTAAGAAGAAGCCGCACCCACGGCTTTAGAAAGAGGATGTCGACAAAAGAAGGCAGGGCCGTTTTACGCAATAGGCGCAGGAAAGGAAGAAAACGCCTGACGCCGTGTTAAATTATGAAGCGGCACTTTCTTTCGAGGCTTGAAAGGATAACTCGTACCTCCGAGTTTAAAGAAGCCCTCAAAAACGGAGCAATTTATCGCGGTAAGACGATAAACTTAATCGTCGCTCGAAATTGTTATGGAGTTTCGAGGATAGGCATTTCTCTCCGACGAGAAAATTTTAAACTTGCGACGCAACGAAATAAACTCCGCAGATATTTAAGGGAGACGTTCAGACTCAACAAACATATTTTTAAAAAGGGCTTCGATATCATGGCATTACCTAAACCAGGTTGTTCTAACTTAACGTTTAATGAGTTAAGGAATGAAGTTATGGAGGTTCTAAGGAAAGCGGATATTGTAACGAGAGCATAAAATTATGATAAAGAATTTAGTAATATCTGTAGTCAAATTTTATCGCAACTTCTTGTCTATAAATAAGTTACCAAGTTGCAGATTTTACCCTTCCTGCTCATCTTATGCAATTGAAGCAATTCAGAAAAAAGGAATTTTAAAAGGGATGTTTTTGTCTATCGTTAGAATTTTAAGATGTAATCCGTTTTCAAAAGGCGGTTACGACCCGGTTAAATAATATGGAAAAACGCGCACTCTTAGCCATTGTAGTTTCGATGTTAATTTTACTGCTCTACCCCGCCTTACTCAAGAAATTTTACCCGCAACTTAGCCAGCCGACGAAGCCGGCCGTCTCCTCCCAAAAAGAACTTGCCGTTTCACCGAAACATGAGGCACAAAAAATAAATCAACCCCTCAAGCAAACCGTTTTATCCGAAGAGAAAGAGATAGATTTTGAGACGGAGAATTACAAAATTGCGTTGTCGAACATCGGCGGAGATATAAAAAGCATCGTTTTAAAAAAATATTTCGATTCGGAACATAAAAAGCCGATTACGCTGACAAAGGTAACCGATCCCAAAGAGGGAATATTTTTTATTTCCGGCCTCGACGACGAAATAGATAAAGGACTTGCTTTTTCAGCCGAGAAGAAGCCCGACCGAATAGTATTTACCGCTAAGACGGCAAGCGGATTAAAAATAGATAAAGAGATTATTTTTCGCCCGGATAAATATTTCGTGGAATTAGAGCAGAAGATAACCAACCTTAGCAATGAAACCCGCACACTAAAATATGAAGTCGTTGGCGGTTCAAGGATAGTGAAACTTTCTCAACAAGACGAACCCTATGTGGAAATAATCCGAAGCCTCAACGGAAAAGTCACTCATATAAATAAAGGCGGGATCAGAAACTCAGCCGTTCTTAATAATGGACAGGTTGACTGGGTATCGTTAAAAAACAGATACTTTTCGTTGATACTGAAACCGTTCGTAACCTCAACGGCTATTTATTCTAACAAATTGTTCGACAACGAGTTACAAACAAAAATTGAAACCAGCGAGTTTCTGTTGCAAGCCAATTCTTCCGTTACGCATAAGTACCTTTTATATGCCGGTCCAAACGATTATAAGCAAATACGCAGCTTAAAATTAGGGCTTGAAGATTCGTTACATTTAGGTTTTACCGGCGGGATTGGCAGGATTCTTCTTGTTATGTTGAATTTTTTTCAAGGTATCGTCAAGAATTGGGGAGTCGCAATAATCCTGCTTACCCTCTTGATAAACGTAGTTTTATTCCCACTTTCTTTAAAAAGCCTTAAATCGATGAGAGAAATGCAAGCGGTTCAACCTAAGGTAGACGCGTTGCGAGGAACCTATAAAGACAATCCTCAAAAACTCAATCGGGAAATTATGGAGCTATACAAAAAACACAAAGTTAACCCTATGGGCGGATGTTTGCCGATGTTGCTTCAGATGCCGGTCTTTTTTGCTTTATACCAAGTTTTGATGAAGTCCATAGAATTAAGGGGCGCACCATTCTTGTGGATTAAGGATTTGTCCCAACCGGATAGGCTTATAGCTAATATCCCCATATTTCCCAACGAGTTAAATATATTACCGCTTTTAATGGCCGTAGCTATGTTCTTTCAGCAAAAGTTATCGACTCCTCCAAGAACCGCATCTTCCGGCGCCCTAGATCAAATGGCGCAACAACAGAAGATGATGATGGTGACGATGCCGCTTTTATTCGGCGTCTTGTTTTATCGTCTGCCATCCGGGCTTGTTTTGTATTGGTTTACTAACACGCTTTTGACTATGGTCGAACAAGGTTTATTCTTAAAAAAGCATGTGTTCCACGTGGAACATTCGGAGACTTAAGAGGTTGATTTATGAAGTCCGTAGAAGTTGAAGGAAAGACTACAAAAGAAGCAATTCAAATAGCGCTGCATAAATTAGGGGTCACGCGAGACAAAGTTAAGGTGCAAGTGCTATGCGAAGGCAAAAGCGGCCTTTTTGGAATGGAAGGTTTAAAGCAAGCCAAGGTAAAAGTAACCTTAAAAGAAGAAAGACCCCGCCCCCATAAAACGTAGGTAAAGACTTCATTTTTATCTCATATGTTAGCATATAGTTATGAAAAGGAATATGATGTAATTGTCGTCGGAGGCGGGCACGCTGGCTGCGAATCTTCCCTTGCAGTTTCAAGAATGGGCTTTAAGTCTCTTTTGTTAACTATGAACTTAGATACGATAGCTCAAATGTCTTGCAATCCTGCCATCGGCGGATTAGCAAAGGGTCATATTGTCAGAGAAATCGACGCCTTAGGCGGTGAAATGGCTAAGGTTACAGACAGGACCGGAATCCAGTTTAGATTGCTAAATACCAGGAAAGGTCCGGCAGTTCAGGCTCCGCGGGCTCAGGCAGATAAAAAGCTTTACCAGTTTACTATGAAAAAGGTGCTTGAAGATCAGGAAGGCCTGGATGTAAAACAGGAAATTGTCGAGGAAATTCTCGTTGAAAACGGAAAAGTTTATGGCGTGCTCTGTCAGGCCGGGCTCCGCTATAAAGCAAAAATTGTAATTATAACTACCGGAACTTTTTTGAATGGCCTTATCCATATCGGCTTAACCTCTTTTCCAGCCGGAAGAATGGGCGAGTTTCCTGCCGTAAAGTTATCAGATTCTTTACGTTCATTAGGCTTTGAAATCAAAAGACTTAAGACAGGAACGCCGCCAAGAATAAATAAAAGGTCGATAGATTTCTCAAAGGTTGAAGCTCAATTTGGCGATACTGTCCCGACCCCTTTTTCTTTCTCAACAGAGCGAATTGAACAGACGCAAATTCCCTGTTATATTACTTATACTAATCCCGAAACGCATAAGTATATTTTAGGAAATCTGAACCGCTCCCCATTATATAGTGGTAAAATAAAGGGAGTTGGCCCAAGATATTGCCCTTCAATCGAGGATAAAGTTGTTAGGTTTAAAGATAAAGAACGTCACCAAATCTTCCTTGAGCCGGAAGGATTAAACACGGATGAGATATATTTAAACGGGGTTTCAACGAGCCTTCCGCAAGACATTCAAATCTCTATCTTACGTACTATCAAAGGGTTAGAGGACTCAGAAATTATGCGCTTCGGGTATGCTATTGAATATGACTTTTGCCCTCCTACCCAACTTAAACCCACCCTTGAGACAAAACCAGTCGAGAATTTATTTTTTGCCGGTCAGATAAACGGAACCTCAGGCTACGAAGAAGCGGCCGCGCAGGGCTTAATGGCCGGCATAAATGCTGTTTTAAAGATAAAAAATGAACAGCCGTTTATTTTGGAGAGGTCCGAAGCCTATCTCGGAGTTTTAATTGATGATCTGGTTACAAAGGGCACTAACGAGCCGTACAGGATGTTTACTTCTCGCGCTGAATATAGATTATTATTACGATATGATAATGCTGATGTGAGATTAATGGAATACGGTTTTAAGTTTGGGTTAATTTCGAAATTGCAATACGATGCGATGCGTAGAAAAAGCGATTTAATTCAAAAAGGCATTGAATTGTTAAAAAATAAAAAACAAGAAGAGTTATCATCGTTCCCCGATGAAGTAAAGAAGCAGATAGATATAGAAATAAAATACGAAGGATATATAAAAAGACAGGTTAAAGAAGCCGAGCGCCTCAAGAAATTAGAGCGAGTGAAAATACCAGACGATTTGGAATATAAAGGCATAAAAGGCCTTCGAAGAGAGGCGCAAGAAAAATTCGAAAAAATAAAACCCAAATCCGTAGGCCAGGCATCTCGGATTGCCGGGATTTCTCCGTGCGATATATCCCTTCTTTATATTTATCTTGACGCCTTGAATAAAAAACATTAAAATGTTCCACGTAGAACAATGGGGAAAATAATCTCGATTTGTAATCAAAAGGGCGGAGTCGGCAAAACCACTACCGCTATAAACCTTGCCTCATTAATTGCCTTCGCCGGGCGCAAGGTTCTGCTCGTCGATTGCGACCCGCAAGCGAATGCCACTTCAGGCATCGGATTTGATAAAAAGCAGATCAAAGATTCAATTTATGACGCTCTAATAAATGAGAAGGAATTTTCACAAGTCCTTGTAAATACAAAGGTTACCAATCTCTCCCTTGCGCCTTCAAATTTAGAATTGACCGGCATCGAAATAGAACTTGTTCCAATCGAAGGGCGCGAGTTTCGATTGAAAAAGGCGTTAGAAAATATCAAGTCATCTTTCGATTATATATTTTTGGATGCCCCGCCAAGCTTAGGCCTTTTAACGATAAACGCGTTGACCGCATGCGATTCTACATTGATTCCTCTTCAATGCGAATATTACGCATTAGAAGGACTCTCCCAACTTTTAAACACGATAAATTTAGTCAGACAAAACTTAAATCCTGCTTTGGAAATAGAAGGCGTCTTACTTACGATGGCGGATTTTAGGACAAACCTGACGGACGAAGTTATTAAAGAAGCAAAAGATTTTTTCAAGGAAAAGGTATATCGAACAGTAATTCCGCGTTCTATCAGATTAAGCGAGGCGCCCGGTTTCGGGCTACCCGTAATTTTATACGACAAGAATTCTCAAGGCGCAAAGAGCTATTATGAATTCAGCAAGGAATTCTTAGGCGAAGATTTTAAATTAGAGTTTGACGGAAAGGAAGAAAAGGAGATAAAGGATGGAGAGGAAAGTATTAGGCAAGGGGCTTAAGGCGTTAATACCCGATGAGGCGGTTGTTAAAACCGGCGAGCGAATCGCGACGCTGAACTTAGATGAAATTTTATCAAGTAGGTTTCAACCGAGGGAAATCATCGATCCCGAAAAACAGAAAGAACTGATGCTTTCCATTAAAGAGAAAGGAGTAATTCAGCCGGTCCTCGTAAGGCCTAAAGGAAACGGTTATGAGTTGATTGCCGGCGAGAGAAGATTGAGGGCAGCGAAGGAATTGGGTTTTTCACAACTGCCTGCAATCATTAAGGATGTGAAAGATGACGAGGCCCTTGAAATCGCGCTGATCGAGAATATCCAAAGGCAAGATTTAAATCCTATTGAAGAAGCTTTAGGCTTTCAGCGCCTTATCGATGAATTCTCTTTGACACAGGAAGAGGTCTCCCAGAAAGTCGGAAAAGATAGGGCATCGGTTGCGAATACCTTGAGATTGCTCAGGCTTCCCGAAAAGATAAAAGAGGAAATTTATTTAGGCCGAATTTCGATGGGCCATGCCAAAGCGATTTTGATGTTGGAATCCAAGGAAGCGCAGTTCGAACTATGCAACAGAATCGTAAAGCGCGGGTTATCGGTCAGGGAAGCGGAATTTTTCGTAAGGCGCAGGTCGAGCGGCCCGTCGAGAAGAAGGTTAAAAAGGCGCGACCCCGAAGTCCAGGCGATTGAAGAAGAACTCCAGAAAATTCTCGGCACAAAAGTTACCATTATGCATCAGCAAAAGCGCGGCAAGATTTTAATCGAGTATTATTCCAATAATGATTTAGACAGGATATTGAATATCTTAAGGTCGCGGAAAAGATAAGTTGGGGACACATCCTAAAAATGGGATGTGTCCCTTTTTGATTTGACATTTTTTGATAAGTTGTTATAATAGTATTTTTATAATTTAGGGAGGTTTAGTATGGCAGAACAACAGACGCTCGTTCTCATAAAGCCCGATGGTTTGAAAAAATCCCTGACGGGAAATATACTCACACGCCTCTCCGAGACGAAATTAGAGATAGTCGCAGCAAAGATAACGCGCGTAAGCAGGCAGTTGGCCGAAGAGCATTACAGGTATATGAAAGATAAGCCGTTCTTTGCGGAACTTATAAAATATATCCAGGGGGAACTGCACGAGCGGAAAAAGGTTATGGCGGTGGTCTATTGGGGCAAGGACGCGATCAATAAAGTGAGGGAAATGGCGGGCGCCACAAATCCGGAAGAGGCGGACCCGACGACAATCCGCGGAGCTTACGGGCGGATAACGACGAAGGGCGTTTATGAAAACGTAATTCATACTTCGAAAGATGAAGCCGAGGCGGAACGCGAGATAAAACTTTGGTTCGAGCCGGACGAAGTTATAGTAGATTTATATCCCACAAAATTCGTAACGCTTAAAGATATAACAAAGAGAGTCTGGACTTAATGCTTATACGTTCGGAGGAGATAACAGCCGGTAGTTTCTTAGACATATTTAAGAGGATCGTAAAAAAGAAGACCGTTGCGGGAATAACCGCAATCCAAAATAACCCTTCCGATTTATTGGAGCGGGCTAAACTATACGGCACGCAATATAAAAACGGCAGTTGGGGCTGGACTTCAAATATCTGGAACCGTAGCGCAGCCGGCAGCGTCCTCGTCGAGAAAGAGGAGGATTTAAGGTCAGAACACACCCAGTTGATGCGTAGCGTGCTGGAACAGATGCTTTGCAGGCCGATGATTCAGGTTGATGCGAACTTAGGCGAACCCGGCTCCGTAGCTGAGCTGAGATGTCGCCTTTACATCGACCCGCAATTTCCGGACATTGCCTACAGGTGGAAGGAATTGAATTTCACGGGCGACCCCTCGAAAGAGCCGGACGTCACAATATTTTGCATACCACATTATCTTGAGAATCCAAACGTGCCCGGTTCTCACGAGATGTTGCGCGTAATACGGTTTCCCAATCATAATTTTTCCATCGTTACCGGAAGCTCCTATCAGGGTGAATGTAAAAAGGGTTTTCTTTCGCATTGGATATATCATGTCTATAAAAAAGGCGGCACAGGCGAACACGCTAGTTTAAAAGAATTTACCATAAAACGCATCGACGGTAGCAATAAACGGATAGTTATGGCGTGTTGGGGATTGACCGGAAGCGGCAAATCGACTCACGGGATGTACACCATCAATAGTAACACCGCCCCGTTATTTAAAGAAAAATTTGGGATTGATATATCAAAATACGTTACCGACCAGGTAATCAAAAATGACGATATAATCGGCGTATTTGAAAATAAAGTGGTAAGCCCTGAAAAAGGCGCTTGGACGAAGACCGAAGATTTAGACGAAAGACAGGAAGCGATGTATCGCGCAGCGCAGGCCTCCCGTGCTTTACACGAAAATACAGAGTGGGATGAAAAAGGAGATATAAGTTTCGCCGGGAAAATATTCCAGTATCACGGAAAGCCCAATCAAAATGCAAGGACAGTTTTGATGCTCGAGGATACTGGTTATTTCGACGGAAGCGTGGATTCGAGCGGGCCGTTAAACATGGCTATATTTATCAGTCCCGGCTATATTTCGGATTACGCGTGGTTGAAATTAAACGATGCCGCATTCGCGGCAAAAGTTTTATCCGACGGCCGCACAACGGGCCATCCCGCTCAGAGCAGAAAGGGCGTTGGCGAAGAGAAGTATGAGTCGAGATATTGCCTTCCGTTTACGATGGGTGTGGGCAACGCCGCGCACGTCAAGCGTTTCTACGAATTTATCAAAAAAAGAGAAAAGAGCGATAATCGGTTGGAGGTTTATCAGATAAGCACGACCGGAAGGGTCGGCGCAAAATACGAATGGACAGAGATAAATTTAGGTAATGAAAAGGTGAAATTACCGAAGACCAAATTTGAGGAAATAGGCGGCAAAATAAGGCCTGTCAGCGGAACAGGTCCTACTATCGAGGAGACGGAACTATTTCTTTTTCAAGCGGCGAGAGGAGCGATTAAATACCAGCCTCACCCGATTTGGGGAAATAAAGTTTTAGTGCCGGTTGAGATTGAGGGTTTGTCCAAGGAGAGGTTGGAAGAGCTGAACCCGTTCCATTACCATTCGTCCGCTGAGATGAAGCGGCTATTAAAAGCTCAAATCGTTACAAGCAAGTTCTATTTAGACCAGCAATGCCCTGGCCTTCCGAAACATATTTATACCGCGATGGATTTCTAAGGAGAATAAATTGGTAAAAAGCATGACAGGTTTTGGGCGAGGGGAAGCGTCGGCGCCCAAAGGCAAAATTCAGATTGAATTAAAAACGTTAAATCACAGGTTCTTTGAAATATCGAATAGGTTGCCCGAAAATTTTATAATCTTCGACGACAAAATAAGAGCGGAGGTTGCGAAGAAAATTAAACGAGGAAGGGTAAATTTGTCCTTGACGTACGAAGGGCCAAGAAAGGCGAGCCCAAAACTTATTATCGACGAGGAACTCGCCCATAAATACAGAAACTTACTCCTTAATTTAAAGCGTTCCTTGAAGTTAAAGGACGATATCGGCGTATCTCAGATAATTTCTTTCCCGAGCGTCATTACGGTTGAGGAACAGCCCAAAGAGGAAATCAGGCTTTGGCCCAATGTTAAAACGGCGCTGGGCAGAGCCCTTAATTCTTTAATTAAGATGAGAGAAGAAGAGGGCAAAAACCTATCCAAAGATATTATCAGAAGAAAAACCGCCATATTGAAAGAGATATCTTTGATAGAGCATCGTTCTAAATTAACCCTTGCAGATTACCGCACCAAACTGCTGAAAAAAATCAGGGAACTATCGGGCAAAAAGATAAATCTGGATAACGGGAGGGTTGAATTAGAAGTCGCGTTTTTTGCGAAAAACTCGGATATATCCGAAGAGCTTATTCGGATGAAAGCGCATTTAGGCAGCTTTGAAAATGCGCTTAGACGGGAAAACGAGGTCGGCAGGAAATTGGATTTCATCGCGCAGGAGCTCCACCGCGAAATAAATACTATTGGACAGAAGACCAACGACTACAAAATAGCCCAGCTTGCTATTTCGGTAAAAGGCGAGATAGAAAAGATACGGGAACAGCTGCAAAACTTAGAATAAAAAGGAAGATGGCCATACATAAGGGTTTGATATTCGTAGTTTCGGCGCCGTCGGGGTGCGGCAAGACGTCCCTTATAAAGGCCCTTATAAAAAATACGGAAAATTTGGTCCGCTCGGTTTCGTTTACGACGCGCCCCCCGCGAAACGGAGAAAAAAAGGGCGTAGATTACAATTTTATTTCCGAGGCGGAATTCAAGAAGCGATTAAAAGAGCAGGGTTTTTTGGAATGGTCTAAGCCGTTCGGCCGTTATTACGCTACCTCAAGAAAATTTATAGAAAAAAATATTAATCGCGGGAAAGACGTAGTATTGAGTTTAGACGTAAAGGGCGCACTATTTTTTAAGAGGAATTTTAAAAACGCGGTTTTGATTTATATTCTGCCGCCGTCCCTAAAAGCATTAAGGCAGCGGCTTATCAATCGCTCGACGGATAATTCAAGAGAGATTTTAAAACGATTAAGCTGTGCCAAGAAAGACATCTTGAATTTGAAGAGATACGACTACGCGGTGGTAAACGATAATTTTGGCGATGCGGTAAGACAACTCAAAGCAATTACGATTGCGGAAAGACGCAGGGTGAGGTAAGAAATTGAGCCTTAAAGTTTATATCCCGCTGGAGGAATTATTGAACAAGACAAATTCTATGTATAAGCTGGTTATTTTGGCTTCAAAGAGAGCGCTTGAACTAAATGAGGGAAGCCCCAAATTAGTCGAGACGGATTCAAAGAAAGTTACGACGGTCGCTCTGGAAGAAATACAGCGCGGCAAAGTAAGCATGAAGCATAAGAAAAAGGAAAAATAGGCAGACCTTTTCCACCTACGAGGTGGAAAAGGAGGGTAATGGCGAAGAAAGAGGTAATTCTAGGCATAACGGGTTCTATTGCCGCTTATAAGGCCTGCGATATTATAAATATCTTGCGGCGAGGCGGTATAAATATCACCGTGATAATGACGAAGGAGGCGAAAGAATTTATCTCGCCTTTGACGTTACAGACCCTATCCGGCAATAAAGTCTATGCCGATATGTTCGAACTGCCGACAGAGTGGAGCCCTTTGCACACTTCATTAGCTGATAAGGCCGATTTGATTTTAATCGTTCCCGCTTGCGCAAACACAATCGGAAAAATAGCAAACGGCCTCTGCGACGATCTCTTAACCTGTGTTGTATTAGCGTCCGACGCTAAACTTCTCATCGCCCCGGCGATGAACGAGAAGATGTATAAACATCCGGCAGTTCAAGAGAATATAAAAGCGCTTAAAGCCCGAGGCGCTAAGTTTATCGGGCCCATTAAAGGGCCGCTTGCGTGCGGCCACGATGCAATTGGCCATATCGCAGAAATAGATACGATAGTAGCGGAAGTTAAAAAATCGCTAACGTGAATTTAAGACTGAGGTTAAGACCCCTTCGAATTTTAATTACCGCAGGACCTACGCGTGAATATTTCGACCCCATCCGTTTTATATCTAATTCATCGACGGGAATCTTAGGTTTCGCGCTCGCCAATTTCGCATTAAAACGGCGACACCGCGTCACGTTAATAAGCGGGCCGACCTACCTTTCGCCGCCTAAAAAGGCGAAGTTCGTTTCCGTGACAACGGCGCTTGAAATGAAAAACGCCATATTGAAAAATCTTAACGATTGCGATTGCGTGATAATGACGGCGGCGGTCTGCGATTGGCGCCCATCCAAATTTTTTAGCAATAAAATTAAGCGCGGAAAAACAAGCCCCACTTTAAAATTACTCGAAAATCCCGATATGCTCGCGTTAGCAAAAAGAAAGAGCAGAAACTCAAGGCGCATATTCGTCGGATTCGCCCTCGAGACAAAGGATTTGGTTAAAAATTCGTATGAGAAGTTAAGAAGGAAAAATTTAGACCTTATCGTCGGGAATTTGGTAAAAAAAGACAAAAGCCCGTTCGGCGAAGGCATCAAGAATTGGGTTATCATCGACAAAGAGAAAAGGCGAATAAAGGTTAAGTCAAAGACCAAGTCTCAGTTAGCCAGGATTATCCTTGACAGTGTTGAGGGCTTGTGTTATAAAATTATTAGGAAAAGTAGAATTAAGCGGATTGAGGGACTAATCCTAAAGTATAAATTTTAGATTTTTCAGGCGGAGCAACGAATCCTTTGCTCCGCTTTACTTTTCACGACGGTAAATATATAATTAATGGCGACGTACCCAAGTGGCAAGGGGACGGTCTGCAAAACCGCTATTCACCGGTTCGAATCCGGTCGTCGCCTCCAGCTTTAGTCCGACGTAATCTTAACGCTTAACATTAAATAAGCGCCGGGGTGTTGGAATTGGTAGACAAAACAGACTTAAAATCTGTCGGAGCTTAGCTCCGTGAGGGTTCAAATCCCTCCCCCGGCACCATCCGTAAAAAATAGAACCGTCTCCCCAATTTATTTTTCTCAAGAATTTACCCTAAAAAAGCAAGAAAATTTCCTTGACAAAATAGGTTTTTAGAGGTACCTTATTTAGGTATTATTATAGGGCTTATCTTACTTGACAAAGCCCGCCTTTTATTATATTATAAATAAAAAACAAAAGCTGGAGCCAAAAGAAAAAAAGGGGCTCTTTTTTTGTAATTACGGCTTGTAAAATATATGGATGCAAAAAAAGTAGTAATAATTGAGAGCAACCCTAACTTAGCGCAGATACTTTCCGGAATCTTCGCTGACAAGGGCTATCATACTATCTACGCTGTGAACGGTTTGGATGGCATAGAGAAAGTTTTTGCAGAAGTACCCGACTTTATTGTATTGGACCCCGCAGTCACCGATATTAATGGTTGCCATGTTTACAGGTTATTAAAAGATGACCCAAGATTTCTCGATACGCCAATTTTAATCCTAATAGAAGGCGAAAGAGATAGGTTCCGACTCTGGGGCGCAGAACCCGAGATCGAACAGAACATAGTCCAATTTACGACCAAGGATGAATTAGAGGAAAACATAAATCAGGTCATAAAAGAATTTGAAAAGCAAACCGCAGTAAATAAATTTCAAATTCAAAATCAAGAATTTAAAGCAGTCTTAGCCCGGCTTGCCAGGGCCTACCAAATCAGCCAAAGCCTTACCTCGGAACAGGCCAAGGATGCCCTAAACGCACTCTTAGATAAAATAATAATGATGTTAGATTCTGAACTTGGTTCAGTTATGTTGCTTGAGAAGGAAGCGCAGGAGCTGGTAATTAAGGCGGCCAAGGGGTTGAGCGAAGACGTCGTAGATAGAACGCACGTGAAGCTCGGGGCGGGAATTTCCGGTTGGGTTGCGAAGCGCGGAATCCCTCTGTTGATTCGCGATATCGAAAAAGATGAGCGATTCTGCAAAAAGAACGACAGAAAATATTATACGGCCTCTTTATTGAGCGCGCCTATTAGAATAAAAGAAAATGTGGTTGGCGTAATAAATATAAATAACAAATCTTCGAAGGAATCATTTACGGAATACGATTTGTCGCTCTTGACCGTTTTGACAAATGAGATTTCAATGGCAATTGAGGCATCGCATTTAATTTTGGAGCTTAAAGAGGCGAAAGATGAAGCAGAAAAACTTAAGAAGAGAAGCGACATATTAGTCCATGTAGCTCGTTCGCTCGATGATGAACTATATGAATTGACAATTTCTCAAGAAGTTAGTAGCATAATATATTCAAGGCTGGATCATAAGGAAATAGTGACGGCCATCTTGGAGATTATCGAGCGCTCCATAGATTGCCATCTCTGCGGGCTATTATTTATCGACGAGGAAAATATGGCCGAAACAATGGTCGAGGTAAAATATCCGACGACTCAAAATGAGGTAGAGAAATTTAAGTTGAAAATGGTAGAGACGTTTAATGACCTAAGCGGCGGCGCACTTTCACCGGAGCAGGTGGCGGTTAGCCCCGCCGACGGGCCAAATATCATCGACGCTTATGCGGGAAGCGGAAATATCCTAAGTTCTTATCAGGCAAATCTATTATTAGCCGGCGACAGGACGATCGGCGTATTAGCCATAACCAATTCATTTCCAAACGCGTTTACCGACGAGGACTTGAGAGTATTTTCCATCATAGCGCGCCATTCGAGCATAGCAATAAATAATACTTTACTTCATAAAAAAGTAAAAGAATTATCTATTACCGATGGGTTAACGGGCCTTTACGTTTATAGATACTTCAACGACGCCCTCGAGAAGGAAATCCAGAGGGCATCAAGATATCAGCAAACATTTAGTTCGATAATGTTAGATATCGACGGCTTTAAGAAACTAAACGATAGTTTCGGGCACCTTCAGGGCGATGAGGTATTAAAGGAATTAGCGCAAATCTTAAAGAGGGTTTGCCGACAAATCGATATCATATCCAGGTATGGCGGCGAGGAATTTATGATTATCTTGCCCGAGACGGATATAGAAGGCGCTTTCATTTTAGCCGAGAGAATCAGGATGGTCGTGAAAAATTACGCTTTCGGGACAAAAGATGCACCGATTGATTTGACGGTAAGCGTCGGAGTAGCAAATTATCCGCAAAGTGCCACGTCAAAATTAGACCTTATAAAAGAAGTCGACAAGGCCTTATATAAGGCAAAGGCGGAGGGCAAAAATAAAGTGTGCCGCGCATACTCATAAGGAGATATGGTATGAAAAATAGAACCGTTCCTATTTTTTTCTTGATTTCATTTTTCATAATCGCCTCTCCTTTGTTTGCTCAGGAGAAAACTATCACGCTCGACGTCGAAAATATGAACATCGAGACGGCGCTGAAGATGATTGCTGAGCAGAGCGGGTTAAATCTCGCCGTAAGTAAAAATGTAGTCGGTAGTGTTACCCTAAAGTTGGATAACATAAACGTCTATAATGCATTGGATGCGGTGCTGAAGACGAACAATTATTTATATTCCGTAGAGAACGGCATAATCAACGTTTACACCTATCAGGATATACAACAGGAGGAGCGGTTTACCAACCTTCAGACAAAAGTATTTACGTTAGAGTATGCCGATGTCGTCGATTTAAAGCGCGTTCTTTTGTCGATGAAAACGCCACGTGGCAAAATCGAGATAAACCCAAAAAGTAATCAAGTAATCGTAACCGACACGCCTGAGAAGGTTAAGGAAATAGAAGTAGCTATTAAGGAATTGGACCAGAAAACGGAAATGCGCTCATATAAATTACTCTATTCCGAGGCGAAGGATGTCGAAACGAAATTATTACAGGTAATCCCCAAGGAGAAGGGCGATGTTTATACGGACGAAAGGACCAACAGCATAATCGTAAGGGCAACGCCTGTAATTTTGGATAACATCGATGAATTGATTCAGGGTTGGGATGCCCAACATAAGCAGGTTCTTATAGAGGCTTTGATATTAGAGGTTACCCTGGATGAGAGTATGAAGTTCGGCGTAAATTGGGAGGACAAAGACACCAAAAATAGACATCCTTCTCTTTGGAATGTGGCCTCAAAGTTCGCCGTTAATTTGGCGAGCGGAGGACCGGGAGGAGTGTTTACGGTAGGGAGTTTAACCAAAGATGAATATGTGATGACTATAGAGGCGCTAAAGACCAATGCAGATACAGAGGTCCTTTCAAGCCCGAGGGTAGTGGTTATTGATGGGCAGGAAGCGAGTATCTTGGTAGGTAGCAGCGAGCCGTACCTAGTAGCCACTACCGACCCTATCACGAAGTTGCTCATTGAGGAAGTTAAATTCGTTGATGTTGGAATCAAATTAAAGGTTACCCCTCAAATCGGCGAAGACAATTATGTTACTATGAAGATACATCCTGAAGTAAGCTCTGCAAGGAGGGTCGCCGAGGTTAAAAATACGGTTGCCCGAGATACCACGGAAGCTGATACAATGATGATGGTCAAAGACGGCGAGACTATAATTTTAGGCGGCTTGATTAAGAATACGAAAAAGAAGACGGTAAATAAAATTCCCCTTTTAGGCGATATCCCGCTGGTCGGCTTAGCATTTAGAAACATAGATACGCAGGATGTAAAAAAAGAGATACTGGTTTTTATAACGCCGCATCTATTGACGAATGAGAGCCGCCAGACCGTATCAAGGCAAGACTATAAGGCGTCAATGGATAGGGTAGGCAGGACCGATGCGTTAATCGAAAAATCGATTGAGAAGTCAAGCGGCGTTGAGATATTGCCGCCTATGAAAGAAGAGAAAGCCGCAGCCATAAGAAAAGAGGTAATGAAAATATTGAATATGGAAGAGCAATAAACTATGGCAGGCGCTGAAAATAACAACGATAAAATTCAGGCATCGCTAAAAGATTATTTACAGATAATATTCCACCGCAAATGGTTTTTTACTCTTCCTTTCGTCGTCGTCTTTTTTACCGCCACAATAGGCAGTTTTTTCCTTCCGAAATACTATAGCGCGTCCGTATTAATTTTAGTCGAAGAAGAAAAACCCGTTAATCCGCTGGCAAGGGAATTGCCGTATGTTACGCAAGGTCCCGCGCCAACCTTAGCCGAGCAACTCAAGACCCTGACAGAGAAAATTCTAAGTTACCCTCACCTAATCACATTGGTTAAAGTCCTTCAGTTAGATAAAGGCGTAACCGACCCAATGGCATATGAAAAGATGATAGTGGGCATCCGCAAGCGCACCGAGGTAAGGATGAAAGCGCCGGATGTATTCCAGATATCTTATGAAGATAAGAACCCGAAACTATCACGGACCCTAATCAATACGTTAATTCAAATCTTCATAGAAGAGAATCTCACAAAAAAGACCGACGATGCAATGATAGCCGTCAATTTTGCCGACGAGCAGGCAAAGATTTATAAACAGAAATTGGAGGAATCCGAAAGGGCGCTTTATGAATTTAAGTCGAAATATCCGCTACAACTTCCCGGGAAGGAAGTTGATTTAAATGTTTCTATGCTGATTAGTTACCAGACTTCGCTGACAAGCGTTGGGATGAATTTAAAAGAAGCGGAGAATAAAATTGATTTATTAAAAAAGCAACTGGCGGGCCGCGAGCCGGTTATTATTTCATCCGAAATGATGGATTTAAACCCTACGGTCGCCCGTTTAAATGCGAAATTGCAGGATTTGCAGTCGAGGTTGGAAACGTTGATGACCGCCGACCCGGAATCACCCGATGTTTTAGATATTCAGGTTGAGATGGAAGATACCAGAGAAAAACTTCGCCTCGAAACAGAGAAATTAGTTGACAGCGAGACTGCGCAGACCGCCCCGCTTTTTTATCAAAGGTTGGAGCAGAAATTAAAGGATGCGCAGAAGGAGGCAGATGATTTTAAAGCAAGAAAAAAGGAATTAGAAAAGTTAGTTGCTGAATATGAAGGAAAGATCGAATCTCTCCCCGAACAAGAAAAAGAATTAACGCATTTGACCAGAGATACCAGGGTAAATGAAAATATCTACGAGATGCTGCGATTGAAAGTAGAAGAAAATAGATTAACCGGTGAAGAGGTTAAAAAAAAGGGCACGAAATATACTATACTGGAAAAAGCGCGCCTTCCTTTAAAACCCGCTAAGCCGCAGATTCTCTTGACGAGCATTGTCGCTTTTATACTGGGGGCACTTTCCGGTTTTGGCTGCGTCTTTTTGGCGGAATTCGCAGACCATTCATTCAGGGGCGTTGAAGATGCCAAGAGATTTTTGGAATCGCCAATATTGGGTTCCATACCGACAATAGTAGATGGGGACATCCTAGAGATGATGCGAAAACGTAACAGGCGGGTCGCGGTTTTAATTACAATTTTCTTCGTCGTATTTTTTATAATTGCCGTCATAACCTCGAATATTAAGCAGTCTAAAATTACAGAAGAGGTAATCAAAACCGCTATCTCGGAAAAAGAAGTTGAAACGGGAAAATATGGCGAATAATAATAAATTTAATAAAATCAGCGAGGCAATAAAAAAAGCGGCGCAGGAGAGGGAGAAAATCCTTAAAAAAGAACCTCCTCCAACTCCGGCCCCCGCAGAGGCACCGCCCGTTGCTTACGAAACAGGCGCTGCCGAGAAAATAATCAAAGCGGGCGTTGACCACAAAATCGTAGCTTATTACAATCCGAAAGGTCCCATAGCCGAACAATTCCGCTCTTTGCGGGCGCATATATTTTCACCTGAGACGACAGGCCTTTTTGCGGGGCAGGTGGGTAGTTTAAAGACGATAGCGATTACGAGTTCCTCGCATCAGGAAGGAAAGACACTTGCCGCCGTGAATTTAAGCGTGGTCATCGCTCAGGATACAGAGAAGCCCACCCTTCTTATAGACTGTAATTTGCGAAAGCCATCCGTCGATATATTCTTAGGGTTGCACACCGACAAAGGGTTAAGCGATGTTTTAACGGGCAACGCACGGGTCAGCGACGTATTAATAAATACCGATATAAAGAATTTAACGGTGCTTCCGGCTGAAGGGATTCCTACAAATCCTGCGGAGCTGCTCGGCTCGCAGAAGATGAGGGATTTATTGACGGAGCTTAAAGCGCAATTCGATCATATAATTTTAGACACGCCCCCAGTTATACCTTACGCTGACCCGAGGATTTTAGGACCTTTAGTCGATGGCGTAGTTATGGTGGTTCGCACAGGCAAGACCCGTCGGGAAGCGGTCGTGCGTGCGGAGGATACCTTGAAAAAAGTTGGCGCAAAGGTTTTAGGTTATGTTTTGACAGGCATCGAATACTATATACCAGATTATATTCACCGACATCTGTAGTTTCGTTAAACAGGGGGGAGGCGAAATCGGTGAATTCACATAAACCAAAATCCAGATAGCGGGTTTTGGTTTTTT
>CAZXJX010000006.1:0-23536 GCA_964641235.1 uncultured Planctomycetia bacterium | reverse complement strand
ATTATTCCGGGTGGCTACGCGCCTGATTTGTTAAGGCGCTATCCAGGAGTAAATAGGTTCGTAAAAGATATATTCGATGCCGGAAAATTGACCGCCGCGATTTGCCACGGCGGCTGGGTGCTGGTTTCGGCAGGCGTATTAAAGGGCAAAAAGGCAACCTGCTTTTTTGCCATAAAAGATGATATAATAAATGCGGGCGCCGATTATCTAGATAAAGAGGTAGTTGTTGATAGAAATCTAATTACTTCCAGAAAGCCCGAAGATCTGCCTTTCTTCTTAACCGAGATAATCAAGTTTCTGAACAAATAGTTAAATAAAGTAGACAATCCTTAGGAGAAAAGTTAAAATATCTCCCAATGATTAATAACATAATACATTGGCTGGAAGGCGTGCCAAAGGAATATGTCGTCATGATTATGGCGGCTGTGCCTATTGCCGAGCTAAGGGGCGCAATCCCCTTAGCTTTATCCTTTGGGATGTCGTTGCAAAAAGCCTTTTGGCTATCTGTGCTAGGCAATGCCATTCCTGTAATACCGATTCTATTTTTCTTGCAACCGGTATCCGATTATTTAAGCCGATTCAAGCCCTTCGCGCGTTTTTTTGATTGGCTTTTTACGCGGACAAGAAAAAAGGCAGATACCATTCAAAAATATGAAGCGCTCGGCTTGGCTATTTTTGTCGCGATACCTCTTCCGATGACCGGCGCTTGGACGGGAGCTATAGCCGCCTCTTTATTAAGGATGAAGTTTCGTTATGCATTTATAGGAATATTGGCAGGAATTCTAGTGGCAGGAATTATTGTTTCTAGTCTGTGCGCTTTAGGAATTATGAGTTGGAAGGCGGTTATGCAATGAACCCCGTTAGAAAATGCTGTTCTAGCGGGGTAGCGTAGAGGAGGTTTCTAACGGGGTGAACCTTTTATACTTGGTAATCGTTGGAATAATTTTGCTCCTGTTGGGTTATTTTATCTATGGATTTACGTTAAGCAAATTACTTCGGTTGCGTGCCGATGCTAAGACACCTGCCTACGAGTTTCGAAATAATCTTGATTATGTTCCCGCCGGCAAATTTTATCTTTTAGGCCAGCACCTTTCGGCCATCGCCGCCGCCGGCCCTATTGTGGGCCCGATACTTGCCGGTATGTGGTTCGGATGGGCTCCCACTTTCTTATGGATTATCTTCGGCGGGATATTTATCGGCGGTGCCCATGATATGATTACCATTGTGGCGTCGATAAGGCACCAGGGAAGGTCGATAGCCGAAGTCATAAGAGAAAATATGAGCAAGCGGGCGTTTATATTATTTTTATTATTCCTCTGGTTTTCGCTCATTTACATCATCACCGCGTTTACGGATATCACGGCAAGCACGTTTGTCGACGAGACAAGAGGGGCCGCCGTTGCTTCCTCTTCGATGATGTATTTGGTGTTGGCGTTAGTGATGGGAATAGCGTTAAGGGTATTTAGGCCGCCGCTTTCTATTGCTACTTTGATATTTTTGCCGCTCGTCTTTTTATGTATTTACCTTGGGCCGATTTTTCCTTTAAGATTACCGCCTATGTTAGGAATGGACCTTCGCACGACGTGGGATATTATGCTTCTAATTTATTGCTTTTTTGCCGCGGTTATTCCCGTCTGGCTACTCTTGCAACCGCGCGGATATTTAGGAGGTTTTTTCCTTACGTTTACGGCGGGGGTAAGTTTTATAGGGATAATCATAGGTAATTTTACGCAGCGTATCTTGATTCAATATCCTGCGTTCATAGGTTGGTTTAACCCTCAAGGCTTTCCTTTATTGCCGCTACTTTTTACAACCGTTGCTTGCGGTGCTTGCTCCGGTTTTCACGCAATCGTTTCATCCGGCACGACCTCTAAACAAATCTCAAAGGAGACCGATGCAAAACTTATTGGATACGGAGGGATGCTTCTGGAGAGTTTCGTAGCCATTATCGCCTTAGGAACACTTTTGTTGCTAAGTACAAGCCAGGCGCAAAAATTACAGGACCCCAACCAAATTTATGCAAACGGCATCGCGGTATTTTTAAGCGGGATAGGGATAAACAAAGAATTTGCACTCAATTTTGCGCTTCTTGCTTTTGCGACGTTTGTATACGATACTCTGGATGTGGCGACGAGGTTGGGGCGCTACATATTTGAGGAACTTACGGGTTGGCGTAATAAATTCAGTCCTTATATTGCCGCATTTGCGACATTAATACTTCCGGTTATCTTCGTTATGAAAAAGATAACCGATGCCCAGGGAAACATCGTTCCCGCGTGGAAGGCGTTCTGGACGATTTTCGGTTCAAGCAATCAGCTTCTGGCGGCGGTGGTACTCTTTGGAATAAGCGTGTGGTTATTTAAGAATAGAATGAAATATTTAGTTACCCTCTTGCCTTCGATTTTTATGATGCTTATCGCTATATCCTCCCTTTACCTTATCTTAAGACCCTGGTTAGCAAAGGTTGTATTAGAAGGTAAAATCACTCCCGAGCCAATGGTAATAACAGGTTCTATCTTATTACTGCTGGCATTCTTGTTGATAATCGAAGGGGCAAGAATTTTTTTGAAGGGCAAGAAAGGCTAGGGACGGTTCTCGTGCCAATCGGAAAGGTGTCCCCAATTTATGATGTTGCCGTAGTAGGCGCCGGCCCAGCAGGCGTTATGGCCGCAATCCGCGCAGGGCAGCTTAAGAAGAATGTGGTATTGATCGAAAGAAACGACCACGTCTGTGAAAAAATTTTGCTAACCGGAAAAGGCAGATGTAATATAACCAATATTACTTCAATCGAGCAATTTATTGAAAAGTTCGGAAAGCAAGGGCAGTTTTTGAGGTCGGCTTTTTCGGCGTTCTTTAATCAGGATTTAATCGATTTCTTTAAGGCGAAAGGCCTTGAGTTAAAAATAGAAAGGCAGGGAAGGGTTTTTCCGCAAACCGACAGGGCTATTTCCGTTGTGCAGGTCTTAAAAGAGTACCTTACAGAAAATAATGTGAATGTTCTTTACAATTCGCGCTTGCTCGATATTAAAAAAGCAGATGAAATCTTTTATTTAACTTTGCAGGGCGGCGGGGAAGTTCGGGCAAAAAAAGTAATTCTTGCAACAGGCGGCGCATCTTATAAAGCGACCGGGTCAACAGGCGACGGTTTTCGTCTTGCGAAGACTTTAGGCCATAAATTTACTCCGCTTAGAGCCGGTTTAGTTCCATTAAAGACGAAGGAGCACTGGGTAAAAGACTTACAAGGGCTTACTTTAAAAAATATACGCATTAACTTCGAATGCGAAAAGAAGAGAATAACTTCCGATATCGGAGAACTTCTGTTTACGCATTTCGGAGTTTCGGGTCCTCTGGTTCTGGATTTAAGCAACAAGGTTACCGAGCTGCTCTTTGAAGGAAAACAAATTTCTCTTTTTATCGATTTAAAACCTGGCCTTACGTTCGAGCAGCTGGATAATAGATTGTTGCGCGACATCGAAACGCACGGCAGTATAAACATAAAAAATATGCTTAGGGAACTGTTGCCGCTTAAGATGGTGCCGGTAGTTATAAATTTACTTAAATTGGATTCCTCTAAGAAAATCAATCAGCTTACTTATGACGAAAGGCGCTCAATAATTAATTTGCTTAAGGCGCTGAAACTGACTATCAGCGGTTCGTTGCCACTCGAAGAGGGAATGGTTACCTTAGGCGGAATTTCGACGAAAGAGATTAATCCGAGGACGATGGAATCGAAGATAGTTTCAGGATTATATTTTGCCGGCGAGATTATCGATGCCAATGCCGCAAGCGGCGGATACAATTTACAGCAGGCATTTTCAACCGGCTACCTTGCGGGGGAGAGCGCAGCAAATGCGTAAGATAATTTTGGCTTCGGCATCAAAACCGAGGCAGAACTTATTAAAGCAAATAGGCCTTCGGTTCGTTACCGCAACATCCGACGTTAAAGAAGAGAAAGAACTTAAAAGAAAGACTTGCGCCGAATTAGTTATCGGTAATGCATTGAAGAAAGCGAAAGACGTTGCCGAGAGATTTGATTCGGGAGTGGTAATCGCCGCGGATACGGTTGTGTTGGTCGGAAGGAAAATAATCGGAAAGCCCAAGAATCTCAGCGACGCCTTTAGGGCGCTGAAATTACTTTCGCAAAAACCGCAATGGGTCTATACGGGTTTGGCGGTCATAGACATTGACAATAAAAAAATCCTAACCGACTATGAGAAAACAAAGATTTATATGTATCATTTAAGCGATAAGCAGATAAGGAATTATTTTAGAAGGGTCTCACCGCTTGATAAGGCAGGTAGTTTCGACATCCAGGGCTCTGGCAGCATATTTATAAATAGGATTGAAGGTTGTTTCAACAACGTCGTCGGCTTGCCCTTGGCTAAGTTGACGAAAATGTTGAAGAAGGTGAACGTAGACGTTTTAGCGTGATATTTTGGGGACACCTTTCCGATTAGCATCAGAACCGTCCCTATAGAGAAACGGAGTGGTTGCGCAGGACCGGAATGGCTTCTTTTACAACGGCAGGGTCAAACTGGCTGCCAGCGTTTTTTTCGATTTCTTTGCATGCCTCTTCGACTGACTTGGCTTTTCTGTAAGGCCTGTTCGATGTCATAGCATCGAACGAATCCGCTACCGAGATAATCCTTGCCCCAAGAAGTATCGCTTCACCTTTTATCCCTTTAGGATAACCCTTTCCGTCATATCTTTCGTGGTCCGAACTGGCAAGGAGGGCAAGCTCCTTAAAATCGGTTACGGTTTCAAGGACTTCGCGAGTAAAGATGGAATGTAATTTTACGGTCTCGTATTCTTGAGCGGTTAAGGTGTCTGGTTTGTTAATCAAGCTCTTCGATATGCCGAGTTTTCCAACGTCGTGAAGAAGAGAAGCCCATTTAATTTTCGTTATCTCATCATGATGTAAATTCATAGCTAGCGCAATCAGTAAACTATATACTGAGACCCTTTTAGAATGGCCTATCATGGAAGGATGTTTTGTATCGATAAGTTGCGAAAATACTTCACAGGTTATGCCTATGGCCTCTACGCTTGTAGGCACATCGATTTCGCCGGTTTCTCGCCTTACTCTATTAAATAAACCGTTAATCGTATCTTTATCGGCGGCTTCGCGTAACAACGTCTTATTTTTTAATACCGGCAGTGCCGCATCAATAAGTTCAGAAGAGACTCGTTCATTAGACCAAGCAGGAAGAATTTTTTCGAAGTCCGCTGCGCTACGGACTACTTTATCCCTGATTAAAAAGTCAATTTGGTCCGCTAGCAATATTATTTGAGCGCCCCTCGGTATTTCATTGCGTTGCCTTCCTAAAGGGAAGCCCTTGCCGTTATACCACTCGTGGTGATTAAGTATAAATTTTGCGGCTGTCGAAAGGTTCGGAATTTGGCTTACTATCTCTGCTGCGATGATTGGGTGCGATAAGATAATAGGGTCTTTCGTATGGTCTTCTTTGGTGAATATATAATGGGTTATATGATTGGGCAATGCGAGGTAGCCGATGTCGTGTAAGAGAGCAGCGTAGAATATATATTTTCTTTCATCCGGCGAAATCAACTTAGCTAATTCAGAAGCAAAAATGCTGACGCGCCAGGAATGGCAAAGATTTACTCCCTCATCTATAACGTCAAGCGCATATGCGATTGCGGCTACAAGTTCATTTATAGTACGAGTGATGTTAATTTCCATTGCGTTATAAACAAATACCATATAATTTCTTCGTTGTCAAATTATCTTTATTAGAGGTATAATTAAAACGATGAGCGGTTTTAAAGTGGTTTATGAAGACGAATCTATAATCGTCGTCGATAAGCCGGCCGGCATGCTGGTTATTCCGACGCCAAAAAATGAAACTTACACTTTAACCCATCTTTTAAACCGACAGCTCGACAGTCGCGGAATCGAAGTAAACGCATATCCTTGCCATCGTCTCGACAGAGAGACTTCGGGCTTAATCATTTATGCGAAAGGCAAGAAGGTTCAGAAGTTGATGATGGATAAATTCAAAGAGCGTAAAGTAAAAAAGTATTATATTGCCTTTGTGCACGGGCGCTTAAATAAAAAGGCAGGGACCGTAGATTATCCCATAGAAGGAAAAAGAGCTATTACAAAATATATAGTTTTAGAGCAAAAGGATAATTTTGCTGTGCTAGAAGTTGAGCCTTTGACAGGTCGGACAAACCAAATAAGGATTCATTTTAAGGAAATCGGCCATCCGTTAGTTGGTGAAAGAAAATTCGCTTTCGCGAAGGATTACGAATTAAAATTCAGGCGCGCGGCCCTTCACGCCTCAAAAATCGAATTTAGTCATCCTCTAACAAATAAAACTTTATCTTTTAGTTCGTCTTTATCGCAGGATATGCAGAGATTGTTGGAGAACCTTTCCACCTACGAGGTGGAGGTAAACCCACCTCGTAGGTGGAAAGAATAGCCCGGAATTCTATTCGATATGCGGCGTCAGGGTGATGTTGAGATTACTTTGCGAAGAGGATTGTAAAAAGTATCTTTCAAACTCAGCGTCTTGAAGAAGGCCTCCGATTGAAATCGATTGGCCGTCTTGAACGATGACCGTCGTGTTCAAGGTTTTAATGTCAATCGTTCCCCTTCTCGTGTCGGATATGAAGCTAATTTGAGGAGTAAGAGTTACTTCAACTAGGCCGCCTCTTATCCTCGGAGTGACTTTAAGTTTTGTACCTACCTCTTTTACTATAACGTTCTTTTCGAGATAACCGCCGTTATATAGGTATTCTATATAATAAGTTATATACGGCACTTTTTGCCCCACGAATATGCTGGCCGAAAGGCCGTCCGAGACAACTATGAATTGTTTGGTATACTCAGAATGTTCGATTTTTTGCCAAGTCGTGGATAGAATTCCTTTTTCAGATTCGCCGTATTCCTTAAATTCAACTTCTATGCGCACATTTCTGGGTAACGCTTCATCTTTGGCATATGCCGTCGGATTTGAGGCAAAAAGAACCGTTCCGATACTTATGAATAACAAAAGTATATCTTTCTTAACGTTAAACATAATATTATGATACCATTTAAAGATTTGCTTGACAAGTTAGATTCTCTTGTATTTAATTGCCATAGCAGATGATTCTTGTTATAATTTGCTTATGAAATTGGGGAGGTCAGTCGATGAAGTCCCATACCGAATATTTCGTCTTTAACACAAAGAAGAGACAGGAGTTTATAAATATCACGCCAAAGGTTGAGGAGGCGGTTTCAAAAAGCGGCGTAAAAGAAGGATTATGCCTTGTAAATGCGATGCACATTACTGCGAGCGTATTTATTAATGACGACGAAGAGGGGCTACATCAGGATTTTTCTGAGTGGCTTGAGAGATTGGCGCCGTATGGGAAAGAGAAATATAAACATAACTTGACAGGAGAAGACAACGGCGATTCTCATTTAAAAAGGACGATTATGGGGCGCGAGGTGGTAATCGCGATTACAAATGGCAAACTCGATTTCGGGCCGTGGGAGCAAATTTTTTACGGCGAATTCGACGGCCAACGCCGCAAACGCGCACTGGTCAAGATTATCGGTGAGTAATACCTCTCTTGCCTTACTTAGAATTTCCTGATATACTTTTAAATTATCTATGGTAAAGAAAACTCTTATTTTGACTAGGCGCGAAATAGAAAAATTGATAAATATGCACCGGGTGCTTCGGATTGTCGAGGAAGCGTTTAAGGCGCACGGAGAGGGTAAGGTTCAGATGCCCGCCAAGATTTACATCCATCTGGATAAATACCACGGCGATTTTCGCGCAATGCCAGCATATATCGAGGGAATGGAGGCCTGCGGGATAAAATGGGTGAATGTGCATCCTGAAAATAAGAAATACGGCCTTCCGGCGGTTATGGCGGTTATAATTTTAAGCGATCCAAAGACAGGTTTTCCGCTTGCCGTAATGGACGGCACACTCATTACAAATCTAAGAACAGGTGCGGCAGGCGGTATTGCGGCAAAATATCTTGCAAATAAAAATTCGTCAAAGGTAGCTTTGGTCGGATGCGGTGCGCAGGCACGGACTCAGCTTATGGCTTTGCGGGAGTTATTTAAAATAAAATATATTTCAGTCTGCGGTTGCCGTGAGTCTCACGCAATTAGCCTTGTTAAAGAGATGAAATCCCTGGGTTTTAAAACGGGATGTTGCTTAAATATCGAGGCCTGCGTTCGCGGTGCCGATATAATTGTTACGACGACGCCGGTTAGAAAGCCCATCATCAAATCCGAATGGATAGGGCGAGGTGTTCATATAAATGCCATCGGCGCAGACGCGAAGGGCAAGGAGGAATTGGAGCCGGCGATATTGAAGCGAGCGAAGATCGTCGTCGATGATAGAACTCAAGCCGTTCATAGCGGCGAAATCAACGTTCCGATTTCTAAGAAGATAATAAAAGAAAGCGACATATATTCAACTTTAGGAGAGATTATAACCGGCAAGAAAAAAGGCCGAACCTCGAAGGATGAGATAACCGTATTCGATTCGACCGGCCTTGCTATTCAGGATGTTGCAGTGGCGAGTTATATTTATAAAGAAGCGATGAAAAGGAGGTTTGGAAGGTATGCCAACTTATGAATACGAATGTCAAAAATGCCGGCATAAATTTGAGGTTTTCCAATCTATGACGGCCAAGCCGCTTGATAAATGTCCCAAGTGCGACGGGAAAATAAAACGGTTAATCGGTTCCGGCGGCGGAATAATTTTTAAGGGCTCAGGTTTTTACGCAACCGACTATAGGAAAGGGAAGAAAAGTAAGGAAGAGAAGCCCTGCGAGAAGGTAGGTCCTTCATGTCCACCGACTTGTCCTCAAATAGGAGGAAAATAGGGACACATCCTAATTTTTAAAATGTATAGGCGAAAAAATGGGATGTGTCCCTAATTTATACATGCGCGTTGCGATGTATTACAGCAACAACGATGTGCGGCTTGAGGAGATGCCACGGCCTAAGATTGGGGCGGGTGAGCTTTTAGTGCGCGTTATGGCGAGCGGCATCTGCGGCAGCGATGTTATGGAATGGTATCGCATTCACAGGGTGCCGTTGGCGCTCGGCCATGAAATCGCCGGCGTAATCGAAGAAGTCGGTGAAGAAGTTAAGCGCTACAAAGAAGGCGACAGGATTTCCGCCTCACATCACGTCCCCTGCAATAAATGCCGCTATTGTTTAAGCGGCCATCATACCGTCTGCGAAACTTTAAGAAAAACAAATTTCGACCCCGGAGGATTTGTCGAATTTATCCGCCTTCCTGCCATTAATGTCGAATACGGCGTCTATCCACTTCCTGACGAAGTATCGTTTGAAGAAGCTACTTTCATCGAACCGCTTGCCTGTGTCTTGCGCGGACAGAGATTAGTCGGTGTAAAAAAAGGACAGACTATCCTCATAATCGGTAGCGGAATTTCAGGGTTGCTTCATATACAGATGGCCAAAGTAAACGGTGCAACTCGAATTGTAACTACGGATATCGTTCAGTATCGACTCGATGCTGCGAAGAAATTCGGCGCTGATTTCGTTTTCGACGCCAACGAATATTCGCCGAAGCAGTTACAGGAAGTTAATGACGGTTTGTTAGCCGATATCGTGATTTTATGCACCGGAGCAAAATCAGCGATAGAGCAAGCGCTCCAATCGGTCGAACGTGGGGGGACGGTTCTATTTTTCGCCGCGACGGAAAAAGACCTGACCTATCCTTTTTCCATAAACGATACCTTCTGGCGCAACGAAATTACCCTTACCAGCTCTTATGCCGGTACTCCCGCAGAACACATAGAGGCATTGGAGCTAATTCGTGCTCGTAAGGTGCGCGTCAAGGAGATGATTACGCATAGATTCGGCTTGGCGGAAGCCGCGAAAGGCTTTAAACTAGTCGCAGAAGCCAAGGATTCAATCAAGGTCATCCTTGAAAATCAACGATAGATAGTGTATATTTATTTTTTGTGCACTCAATAAAGGAGGAATAGCTAAAATGGACTGGGGAATCAAAAATCGCTTACGCCGCATAATTAAATCAGACGGCCGCACGGTTATGCTGGCTGTCGACCACGGATATTTTTTAGGGCCTGTCAGTAAATTAGAAGAGCCGCGAAAGACTATAAACCCGCTTCTTCCTTACACCGATGCGCTTATGTTGACTCGCGGCGTATTGCGAAATTGCGTAGATGCCGCAAATGATATCCCCGTCGTCCTTAGGGTATCAGGCGGAAATTCAATTATCGCTGAGGACCTTTCCAACGAGGGAATAACCGTATCGATGAGAGACGCCGCGCGCCTTAACGTATCGGCTGTCGCCCTTTCTATTTATGTGGGCTCGGCGCACGAGCATCAGACGCTTATAAATTTATCGAAACTCATCGACGAAGGAGAAGAATACGGAATTCCGGTTTTGGCGGTTACCGCTGTCGGCAAAGAATTAGAGAAACGAGACGCGCGCTATCTTTCCTTATCCTGCCGAATCGCCGCCGAGTTAGGCGCACATTTTATAAAGACCTATTATTGCGAGGAGTTCGAAAAGGTTGTAAAGAGTTGTCCTGTCCCTCTGGTTATAGCAGGAGGGCCTAAATTAAAGACAGAACTCGATGCTTTACAGATTGCTTACGACGCTATAAAGCGGGGGGCGGCCGGAGTTGATATGGGAAGAAATATCTGGCAGTCCGAGCACCCCATCGGAATGATTAAGGCGATACGCGCCATAGTTCACGAAAATGCATCGGTAAAGAAAGCCCATGATTTATTCAGGAGCTTAAAGAGTAGGAAATAATGCTAAAAGATATTTTTAAAGGCGAAGCAGGCAAAAAAATAAAGGGCATCTTTCCGTGCTTGGATGTGCTCGACGATTTCGGCGCGGGGGTAGCTTTTATAAGCCCGCAAATGGAAATAATCGCATTTAATAAAATAACAAAGAAGATGTTTCCGCATATTGATGTGAGTAAGAAACCCATTTGTTATAAATCATTTAACATTCCGCCCCGTGACGAAATATGCACCTATTGTCCGACCATAAAAGCGCTCACCGACGGTAAAGTGCACGAAGCCATAACTAATACTCCGCAAGGAGATAAGATAGTAAATTATAGGGTAGTTGCCTCGCCTTTAAAAGATTCATCCGGTAATATAATTGCTGCAATAGAAATAGTTGAAGATGTAACCGAACGCAAGAAATTAGAGGAGCAGATTAAGGTTTCCGAAGAGAAGTATAGAAAACTTTTTGAGGAAGCAAACGATGCTATCTTTATCGCCGACCAAGAAACAGGCCAACTTTTGGACGCCAATAAACAGGCGGAGAGGTTAATAGGCAGGACTAAGGAAGAAATTTGTCGTATGCATCAATCGCAACTTCATCCTCAAGAAGAGGCGGAGCATTATAAGGAGATATTTAGACGGCATGCGAAAGAAGGCCGCGCTTCTAATTTTGAGGCAGAAGTGATTAATAAGGAAGGCAGAAGAACTCCAATTTTTATCAGCGCTTCCAAGCAGTTAATCGGCAGCAAAAAAATAATTCAAGGCATATTTAGGGATGTATCCGAATTGAAAAAAATCGAAGCGGAAAAGAAAGAAGCGGAAACGCTCGCCCTTATCGATCCCCACACTCAACTCTACAATTATCGTTATCTTCAAAGGAGGCTTCATGCTGAATTCGAAGCTGCCAAGAGACATTTAACGCCCCTTTCTCTTATGTTCATAGACATAGACTATTTCGAATCCGTAAACGATACATATGGCCATGAATTCGGAGACGGAGTCCTTAAGGAATTCGCGAGTTTATTAGAGCGTAGCTGCCGAGAAATTGACATCGTAACTCGCTTCGGGGGAGAGGAGTTTATCATAATATTTCCGGATACGGATTGTAAGGGCACTTTGTCTTTTGCGCGGCGAATTCAGGATACAATAAATAAGCGTCAATTCGGAGATTATAAGGTAAGGCTTAAAATAAGCATCGGTATAGCCTCTTATCCGGAAGACGGGATGAAGACAAGCGATGCGCTTCTGACTTGCTCTGAAAAAGGGGTAAGGATAGCAAAAGAAAAAGGCGGAAACGCCATTTATAATTGTAGAGATATAAAAGGAAAAAAACTTGAGCCTTCGATAATAGAAGATATTTCAAAAAGACGAGTTAATGGTATCAGGAAGAAATTTATCGACCTTGCCAAAATGGCTAACAAAAATATTATAGAAGCCGTATATGCCTTGGCTCATGCGGTTGGCGCAAGAGATGCTTACACGGAGGAGCATTCCGAAGATATGGTTTTTTATGCAACGGAGATTGGGAAAAGATTAAATCTTTCCGAGGAAGAGTTGGAAGATTTAAAGCACGGCGCCATGCTTCACGATATCGGAAAGATAGGCATAAGCGATAATATCTTGTTAAAAAAGGGTAAATTGACAAAGAAGGAATTTGAAGCAGTAAAAAAACATCCGCAAATAGGAGCGGACATAATTAGATCGGTTCATTTTTTGAAAAATGTTGTGCCCATAATTCTACACCATCATGAGAGGTTCGATGGATACGGATATGGCTCTGAATTAAGGGGCGAGGAGATACCATTGGGGGGTAGGATAATCGGGTTGGTGGATGCATACCAGGCTTTGACTTCAAACAGGCCTTATCGCAAGGCCTGTTTGAAAAAAGAAGCGATAGAGATAATAAAGGAGGAATCCGGCAGGCATTTTGATCCTAAGATAGTCAAGGTCTTTCTTGAAATTTTAACAAAAAAAGAAAGGGGGCGGTAAAATGGTGAAGCGCTTTTTTATTTTATCGGTAGTAGTTTTTCTTGCGGTTCCAATTGCGGCCTCCGCGGCGCAGAACCTTCTTCCTAACGCAAGTTTCGAGGAGCCGCAAGGCGCAAGCGGGGAGGATCCGGCAGATTGGTGGTCGTGGAATTCGGATTATAATGGGATAACAACGGATGCTAAAAAGACGGGAAAACAGGGAATTTATTTTACTTCTTACTCAAAGCCCGACGAACATGGGGGAATTCTTTATACGTATAAAGAGGTAAAACCAGGCAAAACGTACACGTTTTCCTGCCACGTCATTAATTCTATAACGGACCCGATTATTGGCGGTGCCTTTGGGCAGTTAAGCATAGAATGGAGAAAGGGAGATAAGGAGATAGCTCGCGATTGGGGTCCGGCATACGGAGCGGACCTTTCTCCTTCGGAATGGAAACTAGAGACGATGACATCAGCTGCTCCGTCCGAATCGGACAGCTGCAATTTCGTCATCCAATTTTTCAATAAAGACGGACAAGGCGGTTATTACGCCGACGATGCGAACGTTGAAGAAAGATAAGGGATAGCCAAAAGAACTGTCCTTGTCGGGAAAAATCCAATCTCCAACGAAAGCTTTTAGAATCCCTCCACTTTTAAATCCCTCCAATTAAAGACAATGCCTTAAGGAGAGAATAACAGGGTCTTAAAATTATGCTATAAAAAAGCAAATTAATCTTCTTGACAAATTATTTTTTTATGGTAAAATTTTCTTCACTTGGCAAAATAAGATGAAATTCTTTAGAATAGAAGATAAACAAAAAGAAAGGGGGTGAGGGAAAATGCACAAGTTTTTCTTCCTCGGGTTAGTTATGGCGTTAGTTATTTTTGCTATCCCTTCTACAGCGCACGCCAATTTGTTAGCCAATTCCGGTTTTGAGACGTGGGGACCTTGGGGTTCTGGCGGTTCAGAAGTTCCAGGAAGTTGGTGGCATTTGTTCAGCGACCCAAACGTGACCGGAACAAAGGAATCCGTTATTAAGCAGAGTGGCTCCTTTTCTGGAAAGACAACATTTGCGGGCAGTGCAGCCGCATGGGGCGGCTGGGGGCAGAGAGTCTCTTTTACAGCAGGAAACACGCTATACGCTTATCAACCTGTAAACATACCGACAACTTTAGGAGGCACTAATTCACTGGCAAGCCTGGAAATAACGTTTGAAAGCGCGCCTGATGTTCCCATCGGTTCGGCAGTCAAGACTGTAAGGTCAACGGCAACAAGTGGCTGGGAAGCCCTGACGTATAGCGCAGTTGCACCGTCAGGGACAACCTCTGTTAAGTATGTTGTCCTTCTGGAGACATGGGGTAGCGGAACTGGCAATGCGTATTGGGATAATTCATATGCTGATGCAGTGCCGATCCCAGAACCAACAAGCCTTCTATTGCTTGGCTCCGGCTTAGTTGGGATGTTCATTACGGCAAGAAGGAAAAGATAGGTTTAAAAGGAGACAATTTAACACTAGCCCTGCAACTCATCATCCCCCAAGGATTATGACAGAACAGGGCTGGTTTTTTAACAAAAGAAAGGAGGTCCATACCTTGAAAGGATATTCAATTCTAATTACATCGATTGTCGTTATATTTTTCCTTATGGGAACTACTTTTGCCGCAACCTTAACCATAGCCGATTTCGACTCAGGCGATAAGCCCAACAACATAGGCGGCGACTTTGGAACCTGGAACAAAGACGAGGCCGATACCACCCAGGGATGTACGGGAGGGTTCAATCCCGACATAACGCACGGCACAAAGGGTTATTCCTACCAATTAAACTACGACGTCGACTCACCTAATCCTGCCTTTAACGGTTTCTGGATGAAGTTGGAAAACAAAGACTTCTCTCAATACGATAAACTCTCCGTCTGGATAAAAGGAGACACAATATTAGGTTTTTCGCCCAAGGTGAAGTTAGAGCTTAAGAACGCAAATAAAGAAGTAGGAAAATATGCTCTCTCCGGCATAACCAAAGACTGGCAGCAAATAACGATACCCTTAAAAGAATTTAAGGGCTTAACCAGTCTTAAATCTATGACCGAACTCATCGTTATCTTCGATGACATAAGTTGTGCAAACAAAAAGACAGGAACTATATATATAGACGACATAGTAGCAAATTAGGATTTTGCAATAACTCTACGTTTCACGAGAAAACAATGCAAAAATTACATTTCCTGAAGTTAGTTATGGCGTTAGTTCTTTTTGTCCTCCCTTCTACAGCGCACGCCAATTTGTTAGCCAATTCCGGTTTTGAGACGTGGATAACTATTTCACCTCAAGGAGAAGAGGCTCCGAAGGATTGGTGGCATCGGTTTGGCTACGACCCTGATATAACAGGCACAAAAGAGTCAGCTGTTGTGTTAGATGGTTCATATTCAGGAAAGATGCAAATGACAGGTTATGGATGGGGTGGATGGCAACAGAGACAACCTTTTATGGCTGGAAATACTTTATATGTCCATCAGCCAGTTTACGTTCCTAACGATATGGTCGCCGCCCACGTAACCCTCGAGATAATATTTGAAAGTTCACCGCAAGTTCCTGTTGGTTACCCAGTTTTTGCTTCGAGGGAGATGGCGACAAGTGGTTGGGATGCCATTCAATTTAATGCCGTTGCGCCTGTCACGACGAATTACTTTAATTATGAAATTCGTCTGGAGGCGTTAGATGTATATTACACTCCTTTTAGCGGCGTTGCTTACGTAGATAACGCTTATGCAGATACGGTGCCAATATCCCATACGCCCGAGCCGACAAGCATTATGTTGTTTGGCTCTGGTCTAATTTGGATGTTGGTTGCAAAAAGGCTAAAAAAAAGGAAGATAAGCAGATAGATTAAGTTATATAGGATTAATTATAATTAAAAGTTGCGCACACCGACAAAACGTCGCATAAGAAAAAGCCACAGATAAGATTGTTCGAACCAAAGCCCATCATCCGTAATTCCACTTAAAATTTAGAAGTAGGCCTCCCTTTTTATATTGCCTTCGGTACGTTATTGTTATATTATGTTTTTATGTCCAAATATATAATGGCGATAGACCAGGGAACGACCGGCACAACGGTTATGATATTCAATCGAAGCGGAGCGTCAGTTTCCGGCGGCTATAAAGAGATACGGCAATATTATCCAAAGGCTGGTTGGGTCGAACATAATCCCGATGAGATTTGGCAGACGACCTTAGACGTAATTGGGAGTACGTTGAAGAAGGGCAAAATCAAACCGAATCACATCGCCGCAATCGGCATTACCAATCAGCGCGAAACGACGCTGCTATGGGATAAAGTAACCGGAAAGGTAGTTCATCCCGCAATCGTATGGCAGTGTAGGCGGACAACCGAGATTTGTCAGTATCTTAAAAAGAAGGGATTAGAAGAAACATTTCGTTCGAAGACAGGGCTTGTAGTTGATCCCTATTTTTCCGGCACGAAGATTAAATGGTTGCTTGACAATGTAAGCGGAACGCGCGCAAAAGCAAAGAGCGGAAAAATTCTTTTTGGGACTATCGATACTTGGCTTATCTGGAAATTGACGGGCGGGAAAGTTCATGCAACCGATTTCACAAATGCCTCGCGCACTTTAATATTTAATATCAAGACAAAAAGATGGGACGCCGAACTTCTTAAAATATTAGAGATACCTCAAACTATTCTTCCCGATGTAAAACCTTCCAGTTACATTTTTGGAAAAACAGCAAAGATATTTCCCCTTACCGACGGCATGCCGATAGCAGGAGTCGCAGGCGACCAACAGGCGGCGCTTTTTGGACAAGGATGTTTTTTGCCGGGAGAGATTAAAAATACATATGGCACAGGCTGTTTCTTGTTAATGAATACAGGAAATAAATTTGTTAAGTCAAGGCGGGGGCTTCTGACAACATTGGCTTGCGACGGGAAAGGAAGGCCTATTTATGCTCTTGAAGGTTCTATATTTATTGCGGGGGCAGCGGTTCAATGGTTACGCGACGGATTAAAATTGATTAGAGGCTCGGCAGAGACGCAAAAGGCGGCAAATTCCGTTCGCGATAATAACGGAGTCTATTTCGTGCCCGCTTTTGCCGGATTAGGAGCGCCCTATTGGCAACCCGAGGCGAGGGGAGTAATCTGCGGTTTGACGCGGGGGACGACTTCAGCGCACATTATTCGCGCTACACTTGAGGCAATCGCTTATCAGACGAAAGAGGTTGCTGAAATTATGAAGGACGAAGCGAATAAAGATATAACATCGCTTAAGGTCGACGGCAAGGCCTGTCGAAATAATTTTTTAATGCGGTTTCAGGCGGATATTTTGAATTGCAGAATAGTTCGTCCGAAAACGGTCGATTCGACCGCTAAGGGCGCGGCATTTTTGGCAGGGCTGGCAGTCGGATTTTGGAAAGGCGCGAATGAACTTAAGAATATGCAAAAAGTTGACAAAGTATTTTATCCGAAGATGCCTGCTTCAGAGAGAGAAAAGCTATACGGCGGTTGGTTAGAGGCAATTAAGAGAACTCGCGCGTGATACATAAAATTAAGTGAAACGCGATACCAATAGATTAAAGTCGGAAGAGTTTGACCTTCTCGTAATAGGCGCAGGGATAAACGGCGCAGGCATTGCGCGCGACGCGAGCCAGCGTGGTTTGAAAGTCGCCCTTGTGGAGAAGGACGACTTCGCAAGCGGGACGAGCGGTAAGACCACAAAGTTAATCCACGGCGGCATAAGATACCTCGAGCAATTAAATTTTCACCTTGTCCGCGAGTCATTAAAAGAACGTTCCATAATTTTAAAACTTGCGCCTCATTTAGTGAAGCCCCTGCAATTTATTATTCCCGTCTATAAAAATGACCCGCGTCCTTTAAATTTGATAAAAATAGGAACGGCCCTTTACGACCTGCTCGCCGGAAAGGCAAAGATAAAGCCCCATAAAATTTTGAAGTCCGAACAAATATTCAGGATGGAAGATGCCCTTAAAAAGGAAGGATTAATAGGAGGGGCCCTCTATTACGACGCGCAAGTAGACGATATCCGTTTTTGTTTAGAGAATGTAATGTCTGCGGCTGAATTTGGCGCCGCGGTTGCGAATAGATGCGGCGTAATCGGATTTATAAAAGAATCAGGGGCGCTAAAAGGCGTAAGGGCATATGATATAATTGCCAAGGAAAGTTTCGAAGTAAAAGCGAAGGTTATAGTAAATGCGACGGGCCCATGGACAAACTACACGCTTAAATTAGAAAATCCAACTGCCCGACCATTAATTAGGCCGACAAAAGGCATCCATATAATCTATCCAAAACTTATGAGGGATAGCGCGGTTGTCCTGTCGGCCCATCGCGACGGAAGGATATTTTTTATTATACCTTGGCGAGGAATGTCGATAATCGGCACGACCGATTGCGATTATCGCGGTTTGCCGGACGATGTTTCCGCTGATAGGGCAGACACCGATTATTTGTTGAGCGAGGTATCCCGTATTTTTCCGGCGGTTAAATTTAAATCATCAGATATAATAGCAACATACGCCGCTTTAAGGCCGCTTATAAAAGAGGAAGGAAAAGCAGCGTGGCAGGTTTCGCGCGACCATATTATAGTTGAGAGCGAAAACGGGCTTATCTCTATTGCCGGCGGAAAGTATACGACGTATCGTTTGCTTTCGGAACAAGTAGTCGATAGGGTTGTAAGAAGGTTATCTCCGAGGAGGTTTGGTCGTTGTAGAACGGCTGAGGAACCATTGCCGGGAGCGGTTTCAGCCGTTCCCGAAGCTTCGGAATTAGCTTTGAAGTTCGACCTTGAGGAGGCAGTCGTTGAAAATTTAATTAAAATATACGGCTCGCGGACAACGGAGGTCTTAAATTTGACAAAAAAGGAACCGCGCCTAAAAGAGAGGATTTGCCCAACTCACCTTCACATAAAGGCGCAAGTCCGCTATGGTATCAAGGAAGAAATGGCTTTGACGTTAAGCGATATCCAGATGCGCCGCTTGCAAACCGCATTAAGCCCCTGTCGCGGGTTGGACTGCAAGGAAGCGGTTCTCTCCTGCGGCAATTTACTAACAAAATAGGGACACATCCCATTTTTAAAAATTAGGATGTGTCCCTATTTTATCACGGCTATTTTTATCGTAGCAAAACCGTCATTTCTGTGATATAATTAAATTTTTGCGATTATGAAAGAGACGGATAAAAGCAGAAAATTAGAAGATAGGGTTTTGGGTGATGAGTGGCTCGATTGGCAGCCGGGGCGAGAGTACGAAGGCGTAATCGATGCGCCGAAAGCGCTTTTTGTCGCTTTTTCTTTTGCGGCTATAATATTTATATTGTTGGGAATGCTTTTGTTTTGGTATCTTGCCTTGCCCCGCCTTGAGGAATTTGGCAGAGGCGTCGCCCGCGCGACAGGGTTTACGTTTTCTCTTTTTGCAGCCGCTCTTTTGCTTTGGTATGTCCTTCAGGTATTATCCTCTATATTTAAGGTAAAACTAATTCCTGCTTCGGTCGTAAAGCGCGTTCCATTGCGCATACTTTTCTCGACTACAGCTAACTTCGCTAAGATTTTTGGAATATCCAGAGACAAAGTCGGAAATTCTTTTGTTAAATTTCATAATGACCTTATGTATGCTACCAGAACCGGTAGAAACGCAAAGAGATTCCTGCTTCTTCTTCCGCGCTGCCTTTCCGCCGAAACGAGAAAGCAGATTAACGAACTGTGCAATAAATATCAGTGTAAGGCATTTACCGCATTCGGAGGGGATGAGGCAAGGAAGATTATAAGGGAGCAGAGGCCTGCCGCCGTAATAGGCGTTGCGTGCGAAAGGGACCTTCTTTCCGGAATCCAAGATACAGCGCCTAAAATTCCCGTATTAGGGCTACCGAATAAACGGCCTGAAGGGCCCTGCAAAAATACTTTCGTGGATATTAAAGAACTTGAAGAATTAATAAAATTCTGCACAGGCACATGAACGAAAGAACGCTTAATTCCATATCGAAAGCTCAAAGGTACCTTTTGGATAGACAAAGGCCTGAGGGCTATTTTTATTCAGAGTTGCATATGGATTTAGCGTTAGAGGCGGATACTATATTTATGTTGCGCTTTTTGAGAATAAAGGATGAAATCCTCGAAAAGAAGCTAGTGAGTTTTATTTTGGACAGGCAATTAGAGGGAGGCGGTTGGTCAATCTATCCTGGGGGGCCGCCGGAACTTAATACGACGATAAAATGTTACCTCGCCTTAAAACTGAATGGGTATGAACAGGACCATCCGACGATGGTTAAAGTCCGCAGGCTAATTTTGGATTTAGGCGGGATTGAGCGTTCCAATAGTTACAATAGATTTTATTTAGCGATGTTTGGGCTAGGGCATTGGGATGCCGCACCGGCTATACCTGCCGAAATCATACTTTTCCCGAATTGGTTTGCGTTTAATGTCTACGAATTAAGCGCTTGGTCGAGGACTATCGTTGTTCCGCTTTCGATTGTGTGGTCGGTTAAGCCGGTACAACCGCTTGAAGAGGGTTTAAATATCGATGAACTTTATAAGGGCGGTCGCAGATTAAGGAACTTGCGTCTTAAGTGGGATAGAAAGATTTTCAGTTGGAGAAATTTTTTCCTACTGTTCGATTGCGCGGTTAAATTGTTTTATAAATTTAGGGTTAAGCCGCTTAAAAGGATAGCCGTAAAAAAAGCTGCAAGTTGGATGATAGAACGATTGGATAAAAGCGCTGGATTAGGCGCTATTTTTCCGTCGATGATTAACTGCGTCTTTGCGTTGAATTGTCTCGGATATAAAAATGACCATCCGCTTATGAAGTCTTGCATAGAAGAAATTAAAAAACTTATACTCGATCAAGACGGCAAAAGCGAAATGCAACCCTGCGTTTCGCCTGTTTGGGACACCGCGTTGGCCGTTTACTCGTTAGCGATATCGGGATTACCTCAAAATCATGAGGCGATGGTTAAAGCGGGCAAGTGGCTCATTTCGAAACAAGTTATGGAGTACGGTGATTGGAAAGTGAAAGCCAAAGACGCAGAGCCGGGCGGATGGTATTTCGAATTTGAAAACGAATTCTATCCCGATATAGATGATACCTCGCAGGTCCTTTTGGCGTTAATGCACATCGATATGGGAGAGGATGGGCCTAAGAAGAAATCGGCATTTGAACGCGGGTTGGACTGGATGCTTAAGATGCAGTCATCCGACGGCGGATTTAGCTCGTTCGATAAGGACAATAGCAGGCAGTTTTTGACTCAAATACCGTTTGCCGACCATAACGCTATGTTGGATCCGACCTGCGCTGATATTACGGGCAGGATTTGCGAACTACTTGGTAGATTAGGATTTGATGCCGATGCGCCGCGTTTAAAAGAAGCAGTCGCTTTTTTAAAAGCACATCAACTTCGAGACGGAACTTGGTATGGCAGGTGGGGGGTAAATTATATCTACGGAACGTTCTTGGCGTCGCGCGGCTTATCCTTTTCAGTTAAGGAATTATGCAAGAGCGAATTAGATTTAGCTTCCGGATGGATACGAAGGTCTCAGAACAAAGACGGCGGGTGGGGGGAAACGGCTTTGACCTATGATGACCCATCGCAGAAAGGCAAAGGTCCTTCGGCGGCCTCGCAGACAGCTTGGGCACTTTTGACGCTTTTCGCCTGCGGCGATTACGATAGCGATGAAGTAAAACGCGGTATAAAATATCTTATCGAGACCCAGCAGGAAGATGGCGGTTGGATAGAGTCAGATTTTACAGGTACCGGTTTCCCGAAGGTTTGCTATTTGCGCTACGAACTCTATTCGATATATTTTCCGTTGATTGCCCTCTCCGAATACGCAAGGGCGCATAATGAACTTGAACCCGATAAATTGGTAACAGATGCGGTTTAACCCAGGGTTAACTACAAAATTAGCAAAACATATTATTTCGAATAGAATCAAAGGCAACGAACGCTTTACCTTAGTCCTCATGCTCGAGCCCACGTTCAAGTGCAATCTGGCTTGCGAAGGTTGCGGACGCATCCGGGAATATAACAAAGATATCGATAAGATGTTAACCGTGAAGGAATGTTTGGATGCGGTAGATGAGTGCGACGCTAAAATAGTTTCAATCTGTGGCGGCGAGCCGTTAATTTACCCGCACATATTCGAATTGGTCGAGGCGCTTACTAAAAAAGATATATATATTTATCTTTGCACCAACGGTATGTTGTTAAAAGAAAAGATAGACGGGTTTAAGGCGAACGGTCACTTAATGGTAAATTTACATGTCGACGGATTAGAGAGGACCCACGATGCGATTACAGGCGTTAAAGGTTCGCATGAGAGAGTGACGGAGGCAATAAGGATCGCTAAGGCAAAAGGGTTTTTCGTTTGCACTAATACCACCGTTTACAAAGGGACCGATCCCTATGAGATAAAAAATCTATTTGAAGGTTTAAAGGGATTAGGCGTTGACGGTTTCTTGATTTCACCCGCTTATGAATATGTCCATGTCGGCAACCAGATGTTTTTAAATAAGGAAGAAGCGGCTCATCTTTTTAAAATACTGGAACCGGAATTCAAAAGATATAAATTTTTGAATTCGCCTTTATACGTTGAGTTCGTAGAAGGTAAACGCTCGCTTCGATGTTCACCTTGGGCAAATCCTACTCGTAATCCGCAGGGGTGGCGTTCGCCCTGTTATCAGATAGCGGATAGGCATTTTGCTACCCATAGAGAGCTCATTGATGAGACGGATTGGAGCCGATACGGGCCGACTGGGACTGACCCCCGTTGTAAAGAATGCACCGTGCATTGTGGATTCGAACCTACCTGCGTTCTTAGAGGAAGTTCTTTGCGCGATATTTTTAAGACTTTGAAATGGCAATTTTTTTAGGTTTGACTCATATCGTTTCGTAAAAAAGAAAGGAGTAAAACATGGATTGGGGAACTCATATGGTTTTGGCGGCTAAACTACTTGAATCGAGTAAATTAGACGTTGGCGCGGCAATATATTCCGTAATTCCCGTAATAGACCAGAAGCCAGCGCATTTTCACAGGGTCTATGCTCATATACTTGAGAATCAACCCGATTTTTTAGACGTGACACTCGAACTTTTCAATAGGCCCGAGATAACAAAAAGGGATTTTAAAGCGTTAGAGCAGTTTATTTCAAGTAAGGTTGGGCTGTTAGAAAAGGAGTTTAATCAAACGCCTGCCAACGATGCGGTTAAAAGAAGGAACGTAGAAAAAAAGATTTATGCATTCAGACGCATCGGAGAAGAGACGCCCGGTTTTATTAAGCTCCTAGACGACGCAAGGGACGTAGTAGGCGATGAGAGGGTTTCGAAGATTTCAACCGACAAATTGTCCGCGGCGGTGAGCCTTCTATCGCATACTTTCTTCGATACATACAATAATCCTGTCCAGATATTTTTACCGATATGTTCTTTGTGTTCCGCGCAATGGGACTTCTGGTCAAAAATAGATTATATGAAGTTCAGGGGCGACTTCTATAAGCCGGAGAGCATCGTTCCGTTCCGCAAGGAGATAGCGAAAAGCGCAGTCTGGCGCGTAACGCTTAAGCCGGAGGCATTGATGAAGGCGATGATTATAAGATTGGGCGAGATGGGCCAGCCCGCTATTCCCTATGAAATCGTCGATATGGGAGTAAGAGATTTTTTAAGGTATATGAACGTAGACGAATATCAGAGGGCGGATGCGGAACTTAAATTTCTGCACGACCTGGAGGACGAGATAGCGTCTATTATTTACAAAAATTTTTCGAGGAGCGTATAACT
>CAZXJX010000005.1:0-29717 GCA_964641235.1 uncultured Planctomycetia bacterium | reverse complement strand
GAATTAGTCGCGCAAGTGTAAGTCAGCGTATTGCGCCAGCATCTCGGCGACTTTCTTAGGCGGGATGACGGAGAAACAATGGCCAACTATAGAGTGCGCAATCTCATGCGCTAAGACGTTTGCCGATATCTTATTCTCGCTCGCAAAAAGCGTATTTAGTTTAAAGACGTAAAAGGCAATAAACTTATTTTCCTCGTTAAAAATCTCCATATAGACTTTATCCAAATCATTTTGGTCGCGGTAGATCTTCGCTTTTAAATGCATATCCTTAGGCCTCATATCCAAAAGTTCCTGCACTTTAGAGAATATCAGGTCGAATTTATAAGCGACTTCGTCCTCGGCGTTCTCGCCCAGACGCTCGGGTTTTGCCGAAAGCCCATAATCGACCCGATAAGTATCTATCTTCTTATTCAAAGCATCGATATCAACATCGTATTTGAAATATAGGGTACAAAAGTAGCTTTTGGTAATTTTCCATTCGTCATCGTCCGGCAGGAGGACGTCTGTGATTTGGGGATATACGCCTGAAATGGGCAGAAGACAAAGAAGCAGAAGCGCAATCAACGAAATCTTAAAATAGGATAAATTATGCCTTATTTGGCTAATATCTTGATCGAGCGGTTCTAATATTTTGTTTATCTCATTTTCGGCAATGCCTTTTTGTTTTAGCTCGTCCTTTATGCGGGACACCTCACCTTCTAATTCTTTTATTTTTTCTTGGGAAGAGGAGATAGGGTTTCTTAAATTTCTTATCATATTGTTTACGCTGGCGGCAAGCGCTTTAATCTCATCGCTTTTCCTTAAGCGGACGTCAACCGCTAAATTACCGCTGCCGATTTCCGCTAAAGATTTTTCGAGGCGATACAACGGGCCTGCAATACGATGGGATATAAAAAGGACGACTATAATAGTCGCTGTACTTATGAAGATTATCGCTACGAGGCTGCTTAAAATCAGCGTAGGAAGGATAAAATTAGAAGTGCTCTTTACGATCAGGCGCAGATTTTCAAAACTCGTAGTCGCTGTTTTTGTCGAAAGGAAATAAATAAGCGCGCCCATAACCGCACAGGCCGATATTATAAGGATGCAGAATTTCAGGATGAATTTCGCCTGAAACTCCTTCTTTATAAAATAATTTCTTCTCTGGTTTTTAAAATCCGCACTCCCGCTCATTTTAGTTCCATTTTTTCAAACAGTTCTTTATTTATTCGAATCTTTGCGCCCTTCCTTAAATCATCGACCCATAGTTGCATAATTTGGCCTGCCCTTTGATTTCGTTCTTCTTCGGGCGCTTGAATAGATGAGTATATCTCTTTTGATTTTTTCTCCAACAAAGACCTTAATAAACTTTGTTCCCAGAAACGTTCGATCATTTTCATAAACGCCGGGTCTTTATCCAAACCCTGACGCTGTGCTTCCAGAAGCAGGAGCTTTTTTTGTATCAGGTCATCTAAGATTTGCTCCTTGGTCAATCTTGCTCGGTGCGAGGGGGGATACAATTGTGTTTCGAGAAGGAAATCCTCTTTATATAAGGAATAATCGTTGATGGTTGCGATGACCTCTTTAGCGGGTTTTTCTCTCTCGCAACCATTAAGCGTTAAAGTTAAAAGCAAAATAAAAATTAAATTTTTCATAAGCAGAGGGGGACGTTCCACTTGGGGACAGTCCGCTAAAAATGGAGTGTCCCCAAGTGGAACGTCCCCTATTATAAATGCTTTACTTATATTTTGCAATATGTTATTTTATTTACTATGAAAATATTCCCATTTAAAGGCGTCGGCAAGAAGAATCTCAAGGCCTTCAGTTTTGCGGCTATGTTAAACGATACCGGCGAAGAGATGTATGCGCCGTACCTTCCTTTTTTTGCGAAGACATTTTTAGGCGCGGGTCCGCTTCAATACGGTTTGATAGAATCTTCTGCCGAGGCGATAAATAGAATTCTGCGGGTGATAACCGGGGCGTTAGCGGACAGGATAGGGCGCAAGAAACCGGTTGTCGTCGGATATATCTTAATCGCTGTGTCGCGCCTCTTTCTTACGTTGGCCACGTTCTGGGTTCATTTAATTCCCATCCGAATGCTGCGCCAGATAGGCCGTTCGCTGCGCGACCCTGCCCGTGAGGCATCGATCACCGATTCCGTCGAACCCCAGACGCGCGGAAAAGCGTTCGGGCTACTCGAGGCGGTTGACACAATCGGCTCGGCTTTAGGTCCGATATTAGGCATAGTCATACTTTCTTTGATTACGGTTGGGGCGATAAATTTTAAAAAGGAGTTTTCGGAAATTTCTTATCGGTGGCTGTTTCTCTTTGCCGCTGTTCCGACCTTGATAAGCTCGTTCATAATTTTTAAAGGCATGGAGGAGACGCTTTCGACGAAACGAACCGCTGGCAGCGAATTTAAAAGGTTTTTCGACGGGCTTAAGTCGTATTTTAAAAATAAGGATTTAGTTATCGTAACGATTGCGAATTGCCTTCTGGCAATTGCCGCCACCACGGTTTCGATGATGCAATTCTACGTATATACCCTGCCTAAGGGAACCGTATTTGTAGGCGGATTGGTATTCGTCCTTTATTCGATATCGCATTTCATCGCCGCCTATCCCGGGGGGATTTTAGCCGATAGGTTCGGCAAATCAAATGCCTTAAGCATAGCGATGATACTTGTTATAATGTCGTTAGCGGCCTTAGGGTTTGTGCCGAACGCGTGGTGGGCGGTCGTGCCGTTTATAATTTATGGCGTCTTCGATTCGATTTGGATCGCCTCGCGTCGGGCTATCGTTGCGGATTTAGCCCCAGCAGAAGCACGGGCACAGACACTGGGGACTTTTTCGTTCATTTACGGATTGGCATCGATGGTCTCGCCGTTCTTCTTCGGAGCATTGGCACAAAATTTAAGTTTTAGAGCGGCATTTTTAATCTGTGCCGGAATCGGCGTCGTATCCTTAATCGTATTGAAGCTATTTTATAAGGGAAGATGAAGATAAAAATTATTACAATTCTAACTTTATTTACGCTGGTTCTAACCGGTTCCTATTCTTTGGCCGAATACAATCCCGTTACCGGCAAACAGGACTTAATCCTCGTATCGACCGAGAGCGAAGTCGGCATGGGTGATTCGATCGCGAAGAAACTCGAAGAGAAATTTAACGTTGTAGAAGATAAAGAGATGCAGGAGCGTGTCGAAAAGATAGGACAGAAATTGGTCGAGGTCTGCGACAGGAAGGAATTGATATACCATTTTAAAGTTCTGGACGAAGACGAGGTAAATGCGGTTGCGCTGCCGGGCGGATGGGTCTACGTAAATAAGGGTTTAATCGAAAAGGTAAAGAGCGACGACGAACTCGCCGGGGTAATCGCTCATGAGATCGGCCATATTGCGGCTCGCCACTCCGTCCAGAAGCTTCAGACGGGATTGACATCTACGCTCCTTATGATATTGGCCGCAGGCGCTAAGACAGATGCGCAATTTAGGAGAGGGACGGATTTAGCGTTGGCTTCGCTGATGACGGCTTATTCGAGAGAGGATGAGTTCGAGGCGGACAGGCGCGCTGTGATATATACCACGGCAGCCGGTTATGACCCAAACGCAATTGTCACTTTTTTGGAAACATTAAAAGAGGTCCACAGAAATAAACCCTTAAGGCCGAAATCCTTTTTCCGAACCCACCCATATGTTGCCGAGAGGATCGGCGTCGTAAAGCAGGAGATTACAGGCTCGGTAGATTTTGAGGGCTGGATTAACAAACCGGTGCAATAATGAAAAAAATAATCTATATTGTTTTGGACGGTTTAGGGGATAGGGCATGCAAGGAGTTTGGCGGTAAGACGCCGCTTTTGGCAGCGGAAAAGCCGAATATGAATTCGCTTCTTAAAAAGGCAAAGACAGGTATTGTCTACACCGTTGGAAAAGGCATAGCGCCTGAGTCTGATGTGGCTGTCATTTCAATATTAGGTTACGATGCGCACAAGTATTATACGGGAAGAGGGCCGCTCGAATCTTACGCAGAAGGTTTGGAGGTAAAAGACGGCGATTTGGCATTTCGCGTCAATTTTGCAACGATTGGGAAGAACAACGAGATATTAGATAGAAGGGTCGGAAGGAATCTTACAACGGAAGAGGCAACTGCGCTTGCGAAAGACATAAATGAAAAGGTAAAGCTCTCATCGTATCCCGCCACGTTTAAATTCAAAAACACAATAGGCCATCGCGGCGTATTAGTTATATATGGGAAGGACGGAAAAAAATTAAAGGCGGATATTACCAATACCGATCCCGCTTATGATAAACACGGCGTATTCGGCGTCGCCAAGGCGAAATTCGAAAATTTTGTTTTGGATTCCAAACCGACCTCGGGCTTTGAAAATGACGAAGAGGCAATCGCAGCTACGAAATTGATAAATGAATTTACGAAGAAATCCATCGAGGTTCTAAACGCATCCGAAGTCAATAAAAGACGTATTAAGGAAGGGAAGATGCCGGGGAATCTCATCCTCTCGCGCGATGCGGGCGATAGGTTGCCGAAATTTCCTCCTATATATAAGGAATGCGGAATTAGATTCGGCTGTTTCGTTGAGATGCCCGTTGAAAAAGGGATTGCTATATTGACCGGAATGGATGTCGTTCTTCTTCCGCTTCCGACGGGCAATTTAAAAGAGGACTATACGCTTCGCGCAAAGAAAGTACTTGATGTGATAGAAAATTACGATGGCCTCTATATTCATATAAAAGGACCTGATGAACCTGCGCACGATGGAAATGCCTTGAAGAAGAAAGAATCCATCGAAGCTATTGACAAATTTTTCTTCTCGGAGTTGCTGAAAAGGTTGAACTTAGAAAAAAATATCATCGCAATTACATCGGACCACTCGACACCCTGCCTATTGAAGGCGCATTCGGATGACCCCGTGCCGCTTTTAATCGCAAGCGAAGGCATAATTCCCGACGGGACAAGCGATTTTTCGGAAAAATTTTGCGCAAGTGGAAGTTTAGGCGAATTGGAAGGCAAAAGTTTGATGTCGCTATTTTTAAAATTCGCAAAATAAAGGGGACGGTTCTATTTTTTTGAAAATTTGTAAAAAATGCTTGACAAATTGATAAATTGTGTTAAACTTAAATCAAATAAAATAGATATTTGGCCTTAAAACAATAGGAAAGGAGGGAAACGAATGGGGCAAGTATTATTGGATACACTAAGTGCTATCCTTACCAGGGTTGGGAATTTCTTGCCGACCTTAGTTGGCGCGCTAATAGTATTGATAGTAGGTTGGTTTGTCGCCAAACTACTTCAAAAGGTCGTAACCCAAGTCCTAAAGATTGCCCGCTTAGACGTACTCTCTGAGAAGGCCGGTATAGCAAGCATCCTGGCGAAAGGTGAAATCAAATACACCTTAGCGGAACTCATCGGTGTAATAATTTATTGGCTATTGATATTGGTGGTTGTAATCGCGACGTTAGATGCGTTGAATCTAAAGGTTGCGGCGGCATTATTGGATAGAGTTGTTTTATACGTTCCCAATGTCATAGCCGCCATATTCATCTTGGTTTTGGGTATGTTCTTTGCGGCCTTGATTGGCGCGGTAGTGAGGACGACGGCATCAAATGCCGGAATCTCAAATGCTAAGAATTTAGGCCAAATAGCCCAGGTTTCGATCGTTGTCTTTGCCGTATTGATTACCTTGGGCCAACTTGGCGTAAGGACACTGATATTAGACCAAGCGATTTTGGTTTTATTGGCGTCGTTGGGTTTGGGTTTGGCGCTGGCGTTTGGGCTTGGCTCTAAAGAAATCGCCGGCAGGATAATGTCCGAGCTGGTCGATAAATGGAAGAAGCGATAAGGAGGAACGCGTAGTAAAAATTGAATAGTTTTGGCGAAGTTTCTTAAGAAGGGACTCCAAAAGAAGAGGAGTCCCTTCTTTTTTTGTCCCAAAAATTTGAAATTATGGCACATATTGTGAAGAAGAATAGAAGACGGCACAAGATAGTGGGTTTGACCTACGACCTAAGGGATAATTATGTCTTTAAAAAAGGCGACCCCGAAGACGCTAATGCCGAATTCGACCATCGAGGCACGATAAAAGTAATAGAAGAAGCGATAGAATCGGCCGGGCATAAAGTTGTCAGAATCGGCAGCGTGAATAATCTCCTTCGCCGGTTAAAAAATTTAAAAGTCGATATCGTATTTAATATATCCGAAGGGTTATTCGGGCGAAATCGCGAATCGCAAGTGCCGATTATTTTGGAGATGATGGGTATTCCTTTTGTGGGAGGCGACGGTTTAACGTTGGGGCTTACATTAGATAAGGTTATGGCTAAGAAGGTCTTGATTTCAGAAGGGATTCCCACGCCAGAGTTCTTTGAAATAGCGAATATAAAGAGCGTAAACGGCGTTGGCATAGGTTTTCCGTTGATCGTAAAACCAAGATACGAAGGTTCCAGCAAGGGCATAAGCGACAGTTCCGTTGTTAAAGATGCCCGCCATTTAAAGCGGCAGGCGGACTGGATTATCCGGACTTATAAACAACCAGCTTTGGTTGAAAAATTCATAAAGGGCTCTGAGTTTACCGTCCCGATTATCGGCAACGAAAAACCGTGGGTTTTGCCCGTAGTTCAGATAAGGATAGACGGAAAATTATATTTAGGCGACTTATGTTATACATTTTCGAGGATAAGGTCGGATGCGCTTGATTACGTTTGCCCGGCGCAGGTTTCGAAGCCCCTCGAAAAGAAGATAAAGGAGGTGGCGCTTCGAGCTTATCGGGCGGTTGAGTGTAGAGACTTTGGCAGAGTCGATGTAAGGCTGGATAAAAAGGGCAATCCCTACGTGTTGGAGATAAATCCGCTTCCGTCGCTTTCGACGGCGGATGTATTTATGACGGTGTCGGAATATTTGGGGATATCCTATAACGAGATGATAAACAATGTATTAAATTATGCTTTGGAAAGGTACGGGATGAATTAAAGATGGGATTAAAAGTAGCGCTCACCTATAATTTAAAAAGGGAGATAAAGGAGAGGGGTTTACCGGACGATTATTATTCCGAGTTCGATAGCGAAGAGACGATAAAATCGATTGTCGATGCATTGCGCGCCGGCGGTAATGAGGTATATTTGGTCGAAGCGGATAAAGGGATTTTGAATTGGTTACAGAATAACAGAGTGGATATCGTATTTAATATTGCAGAGGGGCTGCATGGCGCATCAAGGGAATCTCAGGTGCCTGCGATATTGGATTTTTTGAATATCCCGTATACCGGCTCAGGGGTTTTGGCATTAAGTGTGGCGCTTAACAAGGCGTTGACTAAAAAGTTATTGGAGCAGGCCGATATCCCGACGCCGAAATATAAATTATTCAAGACGCCGAACGATATTTCGGACGCGGGGCTAAAATATCCCTTGATAGTAAAACCGAATAGCGAGGGTTCCGCAAAGGGGATTTCTATTTCAAGCGTCGTTTGGAACAAAGAGGAGCTAACCCGTGAGGTTGAGCGGACGTATAGGGTCTATAGTCAAGAGATAATCGTCGAGGAATTTATTGAGGGAAAGGAGTTGACCGTCGGCATACTGGGAAACGGTTCGCCGTTCGTGTTGCCGATTCTCGAAATAGATTTTTCTAGCTGTCAACATTCCGGCGAATTTTTTTATACCTGGAAGGTCAAGGAATATGAAAAAGAAGTAGACGAGACTTTGGGATTGACGCCTCTTTGGCATTGTCCTGCCAGATTGACCGAGGAGGAGAACAGGAAAGTAATAGACGTAGCATTACGGGCACATTCCCTTATCGGCTGTGTAGATTTATCGCGCGTAGATATAAGGTTAAGTAAAGACGGGATACCCTATGTTTTGGAGGTAAATCCGTTACCGGGACTAGACCCGAAGGATTCTAATCTTCCGTATATAGCTAAGTGCGCGGGCTTAAGTTACGCGGATCTGATAAATAAGATTTTGGAATTGGCGTTGGAGCGTCGCAGATTAAAAAATCAGGTTGTCGCCTTAGAGGAAAGGAGTCTACATTGATAAACGGCACATCCACATTAGTCGAGCGGTGGAAGGACGTTTCCGAAAGCGATTGGGAAGATTGGCATTGGCAGATTCGTAACAGGATGACTACCTACGACGGCTTGAAGGATGTAATTCAACTTATCCCGTCGGAAGAAATAGGGATTAAGAGGATAAAAGGGAGGTTATTGATGGCGATAACACCTTATTGGGCGTCGCTTATGGACCCGATAAGGCCTACATGCCCTATAAGGAGACAGGCTGTCCCTCTCGCGGATGAGTTCAACGTTTCGCCTTACGATATGGAAGACCCCTGTGGAGAGGATAGGGATTCGCCGGTGCCGGGTTTAGTACATAGGTATCCGGATAGGGTTTTGCTTTTGGTTACCGAGAAATGCGCGATGTATTGCCGTCATTGCACGCGCCGGAGATTGGTCGGCTCTGAGGCGCACCTTCCCTCGCCGGGGAATTTAGAAGCGGCGTACGAATATATTAAATCGAATCGCAGGGTAAGGGACGTCTTGATATCCGGCGGAGATCCATTGATGTTGCCGGATGAAACGCTGGACGAAATCCTGAGTAACCTAAGAGCCATCCCCCACGTCGAATTACTTCGCATAGGAACGAGGATGCCTGTTACGTTGCCGATGAGGGTGACGGAAAATCTTTTATCTATTTTAAAAAAACATTCACCGATATGGGTTTCGCTTCATTTTAATCATCCGAGAGAGATTACCAAACGCGTCAAAAAAGCGTGCGATATGCTCTCCGATTCTGGAATTCCCTTAGGCAGTCAGACGGTTTTATTAAGGGGCATAAATGACCGGCCGTATACTATGAAGAGATTAATGCACGAGTTATTAAAGTTACGCGTCAGGCCTTATTACATTTATCAATGCGACCCGGCCAGGGGCATAAGCCATTTCAGGACCTCGGTCGCGGTCGGCATAAATATTATGGAAAGACTCAGGGGGCATACCTCCGGTTATGCCGTTCCGTCCTACGTCGTCGATGCGCCGGGAGGCGGCGGGAAAATTCCCGTTGCGCCGAATTACGTGATTTCGCAAGCGAAGGGCGTATTTACCTTAAGAAATTACGCCGGAAAAATATTTACCTACCACGAACCGACAGAAGAGGCAGAGATAAAACGCATTCTGCCACAGCAAGAGAAAAAAGAGGAAAAGCCGAACCGGAAAGTCGCCGCTGCGTAATTTTTAAAAATAAAACCACGAGAGTACACAAGATTAACACGAGAGAAGTCTAAAAATTAAAATAATCTGGTGAAAATCTCGTGAAATCTGTGGTTAAGAAAAACTCAGTAAAAATAAGATAACTTACGTGAAGATAGCATTTATCGGTTTACCTGATAGCGGCAAAACCACGGTATTTAATGCATTAACCCGCCAAAATATCCCGCTCGAGGAATATGCGTCGATTGATAAACCAAAAGCGCATTTAGGCACAGTCCACGTTCCGGACGCAAGGCTGGAAGAACTCGCGGCGTCCTTGAAGCCGAAGAAGACCACTTATGCGGAGTTTACCTTTGTGGATGTCGCGCATCCTCCGATTCAAAGAGAAAAGGAGTCGGCTAAAAAAGATTTTGAACCTTCAGCGGTTCGTGAGGCCGATGCGTTCGTCCACGTAGTTCGCGCATTTGAGGATTCGAACGTCCCGCATCCGAAAGGAGAGGTAAATCCTACGCGCGATATCGCAACGGTCGAATCCGATTTTATCATATTGGATTTGGAAGTAGCCCAAAACCGCATTAAGAAAATAGAAAACGACCTTCAAAAAGGGAAAAAGGACGAAGAGAAAGAATGTATTTGTTTAAAGCGGCTGGTCAAGGAGTTAGAATCCGAAATACCGTTACGGGCAGTGGCAATTTCCGAAGAGGAAAGAAAGTTTATTCGAGCCTATCAATTCTTAAGCCATAAGCCGATCGTTGTAATTTTGAATATCTCCGAAGACCAGGTCGGAAAACCGATGTCGGATAAATTAAAGGCGCTTGACCAATCGAATACCATCGGGATAATTCCCTTTTGCGGCAAACTGGAAATGGAAATCTGGGAGTTGGACGAAACCGAACGGCCAGAATATTTAAAGGGCATAGGCTTAGACGAATTAATGCGCGATAAGGTTTTGGACGAAATTTATAGGCGATTGGATTTGATATCTTTTTTTACCGTCGTAGGAAATGAGGTAAAGGCATGGAGCATAAAGAAGGATACGAAGGCAATCGAAGCGGCGGGAAAGATTCATTCCGATATGGAGAGAGGCTTCATAAAAGCGGAGATCATAGGGTTCGGCGATTTTAAAAAATGCGGTTTCTCTTTTACCGATGCGAAGACAAAAGGACTCTTGAGGTTGGAGGCGAAAGATTATATAATAAGGGATGGGGATATAGTTAACTTTAAGTTCAGCGTATGACTCAATAAAAATGAAAAACTTACGATTCATAATTTTGACATCAATTATTCCGTTACTTTTATTAACCTTTGGCTGTGGGCCGAAGCGAAATCTTGAGGAGATTAAGAAGGCGGTTTTGGAGTTCGAGCCGTCGTTTAAAAATGCATTGACGAAAAAGGCAGAAGTGGATGTGCAAATTGATATGATAATGAGCGAATTCAGGAAGAGACAAGGTGAGGTAAATTCGAAGATTATGGAATTGGAAGAGGAATTAAAAGGCGTAAGGAGGCAGGCATATTCCCAAGTACGCGACCTTAAAGCACGGTTAGGCCCAGAACGGCAGAGGATAGCGTTAAAATTAAACGAGTTAAAGACAACCTTAAAAAGCAAAGAAAGTTTATTAAAGACGCTCAAAGATTCCCTAAAGGACACCAAAAAATTCGTCGAGAAAAATAAAGAATCAGGCCTCTCGGAGGAAGAAGAAGCGAAGTGGCAGAGGAACCTAAACGACTTAAATTCCCAGGTGCCGTCCCTAGAAGAGGAAATTTCGAAGCTAAAAAGAGAAATAGAGTTATATAGACAGGAATTAAACCTCCTTAAGCAATAAAAATTAAAATAGGGACACATCCCTTTTACCAAAAATTTTCCGATAATTAGGATGTGTCCCTATTTACCCCTTGCCTTAAAAAAGCCCATCTGGTAAAATTATAGATTGTGCTGCAGCCGATTTATAGAGAGATTGACTTCGAAATATCGCCCTTAGAGGCGTATTCCATCCTAAAGAACGGCAATTTTAGTTTTTTCTTGGACAGCGCACGTCCCCATCCTGTAACTGGTCGGTATTCATTTATAGGCGTAGATCCGTTTTTAATCTTCAAGGCAAAAGGCAATTCAATCGAAATCGAAAACGAAAAAGGCATAAGAAAATTTAAGGGCGATCCTTTCGTTGTCCTAAAAGGCATTTTGGATAATTACAAAGTATCTTCCGTTGAGAGGCTTCCGAATTTTATCGGCGGCGCTGTAGGATATTTTGGTTACGACTGCCTCCATTTTTTTGAAGAGGTGCCTCATCGCGCCCCCGACGACTTATCGCTGCCGGATATCTTTTTAATCTTCGTCGACGTCGTCATAGCATTTGACCATATCGAAAATACGTCGAAGATCATCGGGTCGAGAGAGGACGCGGAGGGAAAGATTGCAAGAATTTATGAAAAGCTAAAATCTTACGCAACTAGCGAACTCTATGAACTCAACAAACTCAACGAACTCAATAAAACTCAAAATAATGGCGGGATAAAATCAAATTTTACGATGGACGAATTCGAATCTATCGTAAAGAAGGCGAAGAGATATATTAAAGCAGGCGACATTTATCAGGCGAATTTATCCCATAGGTTTTGGACTAAATGCGATGTTCCTGCTTTTGAGCTTTATAAGACGTTGAGACAGATAAATCCGTCGCCGTTTGCGTCTTTTTTGGATTTCGGAGAATTAAAGATAGTAAGTTCATCGCCGGAAAGGTTATTAAAGGTCAACGGCAAAAATGTCCAGACTCGCCCGATAGCAGGCACAAGGCCGAGAGGAGATAATTCCGAAGAAGACCTTGAAAAATCCTTAGAGCTCATATTGAGCGATAAGGAAAGGGCTGAACATATTATGCTAGTCGACTTGGAGCGAAACGACTTAGGGAGGGTTTGCGAATACGGCACGGTAAAAGTAAACGAACTTATGGCGTTAGAGGAATATTCCCATGTGATTCATATCGTCTCGAACGTCGAGGGCAAATTGGAAGACGGGCTCGATAGGTTCGATTTAATCCGCGCCGCATTTCCCGGCGGGACGATAACCGGCTGCCCAAAGGTCAGGTGTATGGAGATAATCGATGAGTTAGAACCGGTTGCCCGCGGTCCTTATACGGGCTCAGTCGGTTATTTAAGTTTTAACGGCGATATGGATTTGAATATTATAATCCGGACGTTCGTAATTAAGGGCCGCGATGCGTATGTTCAGGTAGGCGCAGGCATAGTCGCGGATTCGGATCCCACGCGAGAATACGACGAGACGCTTTATAAGGCACAGGCGCTCTTAAAAGCGCTTAAGTTGGCGAAGGAGACATGTTTTATCCAAAAGAGTTAAACCCCGTTAGAAAAATCTTTTCTAACGGGGTTTTTGAGACTTTGCGGGCATACGACGGTAACCCCTTTATGCTGGATGCGCATATAACCAGGCTTCTCGAGTCGTCCAAGACATCCGGCATTAAGATATCCTTGGCTCCGGAGAAGCTTAAGAAGCTGGTTAAATCCGCCCTTAAAGAAAAGAGTTATAAAGATGCTTATATAAGATTTGCTGTCGGTGACGGCGAAGACGGCAAAATTAAATTTAATATTATAGTCAAAGAAGCGATAGGGTATCCCAAGGAATTTTATACGAACGGAGTTTCTATCGTTACGGTTGCAACCAAAAGAAACGCGATCGAGTCGCAGAACCCGATGGTAAAATCTTCGTCTTTTCTAAACGGCATACTCGCTAAATCGGAAGGACGGGGTAACTTCGAATCTATAATGCTTAACAGAAAAGGGCTGATAACCGAAGGAAGCGTAAGTAATATTTTTATCGTGAAGGATAGTTCAATTTTTACCCCACCTTGTTATCTCGGAGCCTTAAACGGAATTACGCGAAGCGTTGTTTTGAAAATCGCCGCAAAGAAAAAAATTACAATTTATGAAATTCCTTTCACGAGGCACGACATATTTGAGGCGGATGAGTGTTTTTTGACAAATACAACTATCGAGATTATGCCGGTTGTAAGTTGCGACGGAAGAAAGATAGGCAGCGGAAGGCCGGGCCCTATTACAAAAATTTTAATGGGGACGTTCCATTTGGGGACAGTCCATTCAAAGTGGAGTGTCCCAGAGTGTAACGTCCCCCCAAGGGGGGATAAATGGTAAGGGTTAAAAGGGCGCTGATAAGCGTTTCGGATAAAAAGGGAATCGCGGAGTTTGCCAAGGGCCTTAAAAGATTAGGCATCGAGATTATCTCGACGGGGGGGACAGCCAAACTTTTAAGAGAAAAGGGGATAAGGGTACGCCCTATTTCGGATGTAACCGGCTTCCCTGAGATTTTAAGCGGGCGAGTCAAGACGCTGCATCCAAAAATTCACGGCGGCATTCTGGCGAAGCGCTCTGAGGCCGAACATCTAAAGCAGGTTAAGAAATACAGAATTCAGCTCATCGATTTAGTAATCGTTAATTTATATCCGTTCGAAAAGACCATACTCAATTCCAATGTCAACTTGGAAGATGCTATCGAGATGATAGATATCGGCGGGCCCGCTATGCTTCGTTCGGCCGCAAAGAATTTTAAAGATGTAGCCGCTGTATCGAATCCTGCGAGATATACTAAAATTTTGGAGGAATTGAAAAGCAATAACGGTGTTCTGTCCGACGAAACATGTACCTTGCTTTCAGTCGAGGCATTCGGTCATACCGCATGGTACGATGCGACGATATACGAATTTTTAAACAGGCGTTTAGCGGGCATAGATAAATTTTCCGATGTTTTACATCTTGCTTTCAGGAAATTGCAGGGATTGCGCTATGGGGAAAATCCTCATCAGGAGGCCGCATTTTACGCCGATTTAGTTACGCCGCCTTATGGTTTGGCGACCATTAAAAAATTACACGGAAAGGAATTATCGTTTAATAATATATTGGATTTAAACGCCGCGATACAGGTAATAAAAGATTTCGGCTCGCCTTGCGCCTGCATAATAAAGCATAATTCTCCGTGCGGAGTAGCCGCATCAGATAAACTAAGAAAGGCGTATAAATATGCATTTGAGTGCGATAGCGAGTCGGCGTTTGGCGGCGTCGTCGGGTTAAATAGAAAAGTAGATTCCAAAACTGCCGGCGAAATTTATGCCTCGGGTTTTTTGGAATGCATAATCGCGCCGGGCTATGAACCATCGGCGCTTAAAATTTTAAAGCGGAGAAAGAATTTAAGGATAATGGAATTTAAAGGTTCGCTCAAGGAAAATAGAACCGTCCCTTATTTTTTTGATTTGAAGAAGGTTGAGGGCGGATTGCTTATGCAAGAGCCGGACGAAATGGAAATTACGCGCGACGATTTAAAGGTCGTAACTAAAAAAAGACCGTCGGAAAACGAAATCAAAACATTATTATTTGCGTGGAAAGCCGCCAAACACGTTAAGTCAAACGCCATCGTCGTTGCGAAAGATGAGCGCACGGTTGGTATCGGTGGCGGCAACCCCAGCAGGGCGGACTCGGTTAGAATCGCGATAAAGAAAGGGGGCGCTAAAATAAAAGGCGCCTGTCTTGCAAGCGACGGATTCTTTCCGAAACCGGATTCCGTGGAGTTGGCAGCGAAAGCCAGAATTACGGCGATAATCCAACCGGGCGGCTCTATTCGGGATGAAGAAGTGATTAAGGCCGCGGATAGATCAGGCATTGCGATGGTTTTTACGGGGGTAAGGCACTTCAAGCATTAAATTATGACATACGAAGAGGCGATAAAGTATTTAGATTCATTTATCGATTATGAAAAAGTTCCGGCTTATAAGTATCGGACCGCCATGAAATTAAGCAGAATGGCGGCCCTTTTAGACGGATTGGGAAATCCCCAGCGCGCTTTTAAGTCGATACATATCGCCGGCACAAAAGGAAAAGGTTCGACGTGCGCATTTATATATTCGATATTGAAAGAAAGCGAATTTAAAACGGGGCTTTATACTTCCCCGCACCTTATAGATTTTAAAGAAAGGATTAGAATTTCATCTCCGAAAGATAAAACGATAGATAATGCGGAACTGGTTGCTCTTGTTAGTAGGGCCAAATCCTTTCTCGATAAATTTACGAAGACATCGAGGTTTGGCTCGCCTTCTTTTTTTGAGGTTTACACGGCGCTTGCATTTCTATTTTTCAGCATAGAAAAGGTAGAAGTTGCGGTTTTAGAAGTAGGCCTTGGCGGAAGGTTGGATGCGACTAATGTCGTCGAGCCGCTCGCAATCGGGATTACGCCGATAAGTTTCGACCATACCGAGAGTTTGGGAAAGACTCTGGAAGCGATAGCAAAAGAGAAATGCGGGATAATAAAGGATAATTCGATAATCGTTTCGTCCGAACAGGATGCCAAAGTTATGAGTTACATACGTAAAGTCGCAAGCGAAAAAAAGGCAAAGCTATACGAAGTTGGCAAAAACATATTTTATGAGCCCATTACGGCAAGTGCCGAGGCGCAGACATTCAATATCCGAGGCATATTCGAAGAATACGCTTTGCTTTCAACCAGGCTTTTGGGGCGGCATCAGATAGTGAATGCCGCTACGGCAATCGGAATTATAGAGACGCTGCGTTTCCATAATATAGTCGTATCCTCGCGCGATATCGCAAACGGCATAAATAAAACCAATTGGCCGGGGCGGCTTCAGGTCGTAGAGAAAAGGCCGTGGATAATTTTGGATGGGGCGCAGAATGAGGCCTCTGCGAAAGCGCTTAAAGAGGCAATAACTTCAATCTTTCCGTACAAGAATTTGATATTGGTATTGGGAATTTCCTCAGATAAGGACATCGAAGGAATTTGCGCGAATTTGGTTCCGGCCTCTTCAATGATATTTTTTACTCGGGCGAATACGCCGAGAGCAGCAACGCCTCAAGAGTTAAGACAAAAGACGCAAAGTTACGATAAGAGAACCGTATTAACTCATACTGTGGATGAAGCAATCGAATTGGCAAGACAGGAAGCAAAGGCGGATGACTTAATACTTGTCACCGGCTCATTATATGTCGTCGGTGAAGCCCTAAGGATATTTGAAACCACGAGATTACACAAGATTAACACAAGAGAAGCCTAAGTGAGGAAACGCTTCAGGATTGATGTAGAGGATACGATAGCCGCCATATCCACTCCTATAGGAGAAGGCGCGATAGGCATTGTGCGCATAAGCGGTAAAGACGCCGTCCCGATTTCCGACGCTATATTTAAGTCCAAAAAGCATAAATCTCCTTCGAGTTTCCGCTCATTTACGACGCATTACGGATACGTTTATGATGAAGGCGCACTAGTCGACGAGGCTTTATTGACATTAATGCGCGCGCCGAAGAGTTACACAAAGGAGGATTTGATTGAGATAAGTTGTCACAGCGGCATCATCCCTTTAAGAAAAATCTTAGATTTGGTTATAAAAAACGGCGCAAGATTAGCAGAACCGGGCGAGTTTACCAAGCGGGCATTTTTAAACGGACGCATAGACCTTGCTCAGGCTGAGGCGGTGCTCGACATAATAAAATCGAAGACCGAGGCATCGTTAAGGGTTGCATTAGGGCAATTAAAAGGCGGACTCTCGGTCCGGCTCAATAAAATTAAGGACGAATTGTTGGTATCCTTAGCGGATATCGAGGCATCGATAGATTTTCCCGACGAGGATTTGGAGATAATTTCGGAAGCGAAAATAAAAAATAATCTGAAAACTATAAGAGATAGATTGGCGAAATTATTAGAATCTGCCGAGTGCGGGATTATATTAAGAGAAGGCTTAACGTGCGTTATATGCGGCAAGCCCAACGTCGGAAAATCGAGCTTGCTCAACGCGCTCTTGCGCCGAGAGAGGGCGATAGTCACGCATCTGCCTGGCACGACCAGAGATGCCATCGAGGAGTTTGCGAATATTAACGGGCTCCCATTTAAATTAGTAGATACGGCGGGAATAGCTCCGACGGAGGATATAGTCGAGAGGGAGGGGATTTTAAGAAGCCGCGAGTATCTCGAGCAAGCGGATTTAACCCTTTTGGTCATTGACGCAAACGGCGATATTACGGATGAGGATAAAATGCTTTTAACCGATACATCTGGTAAACCTCGAATCATAGTAATAAATAAGACAGATTTGCCGCAGAAAATAGACTCAGCAGTATTAGGAAATAATTGCAGGGTAAAAATTTCTGCGAAGTTCGGCGACGGAATCGATGAATTAAAGAAAAAGATGACGGATACGGTCTGGGGCGGAAAAATTATAAGTTCAGAAGGTGCGGTCATAACTAATTTGAGACAGAAGGATGCGTTGACGTCTGCCTTAAAATCGGTTGAGTGCGCAATCGGAGCCGTTGAGGATAAACTTTCGCCGGAATTGATAGCGGTTGAATTGAAGGATGCGCTCGATTCGGTCGGCGAGATAGTAGGCGAAATCATAACCGATGATTTATTGGATAAGATATTTTCACAATTTTGTATAGGAAAGTAGGGAGTTTAAATTCTGATGGATAAGAATAAGATTATAAAGGCAGTCAGGATGATTTTGGAAGGTATTGGCGAAGACCCAAAACGCAGGGATTTGCTTGCAACTCCTCAAAGGGTTGCGGAAATGTATGAGGAGATATTTTCCGGAATAAAACAAGACCCAAAAAAGGCGCTCGAAGTTATTTTGGAACAAGACCACGATGAGATCGTGTTATTAAAAGGAATACCTCTTTACTCGGTCTGTGTAGGTCGAAAGATGTGCGTATATACTAAGGATGGAGCAAAGTTTGCTGGAAAGATAAAGGAGGGAGATGAGCTGCTTACTTTTAATGAAGAAAAAAAATTAGTTTATACTAAAGTCGAGAAAGTTTTTAGACGAGAAGTAAAAGAAATTTTTGAAATTGAGATAGACGATGGAACGAAGATCAAAGTTACGGAAGAACATCCCATCTATATTAATGATAAAGGGTGGATAAAAGCAAGGGATTTAATGGTTGGAGATGAGGTGATAGCAGTTAAGGGGAAAAGAGGAATAAAAAGAAGAAGGGATTTAACAATTAGAAAAAATTATAAATTAGGTTATTTTATTGGAGCATTGGCAAGTGATGGCTCGATGCATAGAAATCAGATCAGGCTAGAGGTAAACGATAAAAGTTTTGCAGAAAAGTTTGAGTCTTCAATTAGAGAATCATTTGGGTTACCAACTAAAATCGAAGAAATACAAAAACCAAGTGGCTTTTTGAACAGACTAATTAAACAGTATCGAGTAAGAGTAGTTTGCGGTGAGTTGGTGAGAGTGGTTAAAGATATTTTCGGGCAGGAGAAAAAAGCAAAAACTTTCCATTTGCCACAAGTTGTCCTTGAAAATGAAGGAATTTTTAGTGGATTTCTGCATGGCTATTTAGATGGAGACGGGGGGATTTACAGGGACAAAAATGGCAAATTTAAGTATGCCAGAATATATAGCAATAATAAAGTCTTTTTGGAGGAGCTCGCTAAAGTTTTGCATTCTAAGGTTGGCCGACACGGAGATAATGGCGAATACGAGCTTCATATACCTACACAATGGCTTTTTGACCTTAAGAGAAAAGATTTTTATAAACCTTTTATTCCATCAAAAGAGGTATTCGAATTTAAAAATTATGAATTTAGAAAAATCAAAATTATTAATAAAAGAAGAAGTAAGAAAAAGTACAAAGTTTATAATTTTTATTGTAACCCCTTTAGTACTTTTATAATAAATGGTATATGGGTCCATAATTGCGAACATCACCTACTCCCATTTATTGGAAAGGCACACGTTGCTTACATCCCTCATGGAAATCGTGTTACGGGCTTAAGTAAATTAGGCAGGGTCGTTGATATTTTATCAAGGAGGCCACAAGTTCAAGAGAGACTAACGACCCAGATAGCTGAGATAATTATGGAAAAATTGAAGCCCAAAGGCGTCTTAGTCATTATCGAAGCGGAACATCTTTGCATGTCGATGCGCGGATTAAAAAAACCGGGGATATCTACGGTTACCAGCGCCGTAAGGGGCGTCTTCCGCGAGAACGAGAAGACTCGTGCCGAGGCGCTTGCGCTTATTAAATCTTAATGGTATAATTTAAAAATTAATATGGACCCCGCACCTTCTGAAATATTCAGTAGTTTTAAAAATTAGAGGATGCGGGATAAGATCGAATAAAAAAGAAGGTGCGGGGTGGATAACTCATTATTGATAGTTTTTCAAAAAAAAGTCTTCTTGTCCACATTCTTTGGATGGCTCATTGCCCAGACCATCAAGATTATAATAAACAGCATAAAGGAGAAAAAGTTCGACTTCAGGTGGCTTGTGGGCACCGGCGGAATGCCGAGCGCTCATGCAGCCGGCGTTATGGCATTAGCCACAGCGGTTGGAATACGAGAGGGATTTGGTTCGACGATTTTTATCGTCACTCTAATTATCGCTATGGTCATCGCTTTCGACGCCCAGGGCGTAAGGCGGGCGACCGGCAGACAGGCGGTGATTTTAAATAAGATATTAGATGACATCTATTGGCGCAGGAAGATACAGGAAGAGGAATTAAAAGAGCTTATCGGCCATACGCCTTTCGAAGTATTAGTAGGTTCCATAATAGGCATAGTCACCGCGTTATCGGTTATGTGAGATAGGAGGGAATATTTAGGTGAGGAAGAATTTAATCTTTTGGTCTATCGCAGCAGTTTCCGGTATTATTATAATCGTATTGATTATATCATTTTTAAAAGTTACTTCGGGTTCTAAAGCGGGGACGACGTTTAGGAGCGCGCAAACCCTTGAAAAAGAGAATAAACTAGACGAGGCGGTCAAGCAATATGAGAGCGTTATCAGCGAATACCCGCAAAGCAAGAAGGCCGCCGAATCCTATATTTCCTTGGCATCCCTTTACGAAAAACAGGGAAAGTTCGTAGAAGCGAGAGAAGCGTATAAAAAAGCTATTGACGCATATCCTAATTTAGATATCGTTAAAAATGCCAAAGCGAAAGTCGAAGATTTAGGCATGAAGATACTTTTTTCGCCTCTTGCAGATAATAACGCGAGTAAAATTTATGAGGTGCAGCAAGGTGATACGCTTGGAAAAATCGCAAAGGTATTCGGCACGACCGTCGATTTGCTAAAGAGGTCGAATAATTTGAAGGACGATTTAATAAGGCAGGGGATGCGCCTTAAGGTGGTAACGGTAAAGTTCAGCGTCGTCGTAGATAAGTCTCAAAATACGCTTTTGCTAAAACAAAATGAGGAAGTTTTAAAGATATATAGAGTTTCAACCGGCGCAAATAATTCAACCCCTACGGGCACTTTTAGGGTCGTCAATAAATTGCTCAATCCCGTCTGGTATTCTGCGGGCGCGGTAGTCCCCCCCGACAGCCCTGAAAATATTTTGGGCTCGCGTTGGTTGGGAATTGATAAGCCCGGATACGGAATACACGGGACGACCGACCCCGCTTCTATCGGAAAACAGGTTACCGCCGGCTGCGTTAGGATGTTGAATTCCGAGGCTGAAGAACTTTATACGATTCTGCCGGAAGGAACTGAAGTCACAATAGTGGATTAATAACCCAAAATATGAACGGCAGCGGTTTAGACTTCGAAAAGCCCATCCTCGAGTTAGAGCGAAAAATAGAGGAATTAAAGAAGTTCACTTCCTCCCAAAAGATAGACCTCTCGTTGGAGATTAAAAAATTAGAGGATAAATTAGAGAAGTTAAAGAAAGAGGTCTTCGAAAATCTCACCCCTTGGCAAAGGGTTCAAATAGCCCGCCACCCAAAACGCCCCTATACCTTGGATTATATAAATTTAGCAATGACCGATTTCGTGGAAGTTCACGGCGACAGGGCGTTTGCCGACGATAAGGCGATGGTCTGCGGATTCGCGAAAGTCGACGGTGAAAAGATCGTCGTAATCGGGCATCAGAAAGGGCGCGATACGAAAGAGAATTTGACGAGAAATTTCGGCTCCGCGCATCCCGAAGGGTACAGGAAGGCGATGAGGATAATGAAGTTGGCCGAGAAATTTTTGCGTCCCATCGTCGTATTTATCGATACGCCCGGCGCTTATCCCGGAATCGGCGCCGAGGAACGGGGGCAGGCAGAGGCTATCGCCTATAACCTGATGGAGATGGCGAAATTAAAAGTGCCGATAATCGTATTTGTAATAGGCGAAGGCGGTTCCGGCGGGGCATTGGGGGTCGGCGTCGGCGATAGGATCTGCGTTTTGGAAAATGCGTATTATTCGGTGATTTCTCCGGAAGGTTGCGCCGCGATTTTATGGAAGGACAGGACGAAAGCGCCCGATGCCGCAAAGGCATTGAAGCTTACAGCGCAGGATTTATTTAAGGCGGGCCTGATCGACGAAATTGTGGAGGAACCGCTGGGCGGCGCCCATCGGGATCCGCAGACGACGTCGCAGTCGATAAAGGCGCGCATAAAAAAATATCTTAAAGAATTATCCGCCTTTTCCGCCGAGGACCTGATAGAAGCAAGGTATGAAAAATATAGAAAAATAGGGGTATTCGCTACGGAATGAGCGATCCGGTTTTCGAGATACCGAGCGACCCAAAATTTATAAGCCAAGCGTCTTCCAAAATACTGGATTCCCTGAAGCATCTGGATATGGATGAGAGCACGTTATTCGATATTAGGCTTTCTTTGGAAGAGGCCATAATCAATGCGATGAGGTACGGAAATAATTTTAATAAGGATTTGCCCGTCTTGATAAATTATTCGCTTACGGCAGATAAACTCGAGATAACGGTCCGAGACAGAGGCAAGGGTTTTAACTATTCAAGCGTGCCCGACCCGACATTAAATAATAATATCTTAAAACAAGGGGGAAGGGGATTGTACTTAATTAGGAGCCTTATGGATGAAGTCAAATTTAATGAAAGCGGAAACGAGATAAAAATGGTAAAATTTTTAAGGGGAGGGAAAGGCCATGGTAGTAAAAGATAAGATACTGGGCGATGTGGTGGTATTGGCAGTCGACGGCGAGATAAATTTTAATTCCTCGCCGGATTTCCGAAAGGCCTTCTTAAAAGTGCTTGACTCCAAAGCGAAAAAGGTAGTCATAAATTTATCGAACGTTGCTTACGTTGATTCGTCAGGCCTTGCGACGTTAGTCGAAGCGCTCCAGAAGATAAAAGGCAGCGGAGGAAGATTAAGGCTGACAAGCCTTTCGGCCAAAGTGAAGAGCCTCTTCGAAATAACTAAACTTGAGAAACTCTTCGAGATATTCGCATCCGAAGAAGACGCGGTCAAAACGTTTGTGTGAAACATAACAACATAAACCACAGATTAACACAAGATTTACACGAGAAACGTCATTGCGAGGCGAAGCCGAAGCAATCCGCGGAAGCGTTGCGAGCAAAGCGAAGCAATCTATGGGATTGCCGCGCTCCCTCTCGGTCGCTCGCAATGACCACCCGTGGGGTCATCTTGTGATAATCTTGTGAAATCTCGTGGTTATAAAATTTTCTTGATGAGATGAAATTTTTCGAAACGATAGGCAGAGCTATTTTAGGGACCGGTGCCGGAATTTGGGATGTTATGGCTTTATTTTTTAAAACTCTTTATTGGCTTTTTTTTGCCCCTTTCAGAGGAAAGTTCATCGGCAGGCGGTATATATTCGAACAGATGGTCTTTGCCGGAATGCAGTCGATTTTAATAGTATTCTTCGTTACCTTGTTTATAGGAATCGTCTTGGCGATGCAAGGCGCGTATTCATTGGATAAATTAGGCGCAGTAAGATACGTTGCTAGCTTGATAAGCGTTTCTGTGTGTAGGGAGATAGGCCCTGTCTTAATCGCCTTGGTTATTGCCGGAAGGGTCGGCGCCGCTATAGCGGCCGAACTTGGGACTATGAAAGTCACCGAGCAGATAGAGGCGCTTGAGACGATGGCGTTAAATCCGATAAGATTTTTAGTGGTCCCTAGATTTTTAGCGCTTTTGGTAATGCTTCCGGCATTGACGATTATAGGCGATGTTGTCGGGATGTTTGGCGGCTATCTCGTCGGAGTTTATAATCTAAAGATAAGCCCCGGGTTATATATTAAGACAAATTTTGATTTTTTGGTGATGAAGGATATTATGACAGGTTTATTTAAAAGCTTCGTCTTTGCGATGATAATCGCGATGATAGGATGTTATCAGGGCCTTAATACTTCAGGCGGCGCGGAAGGGGTGGGGCGCTCGACCACCTTAAGCGTCGTCACAAGTTTTATTTTGATTATTTTAGCGGATTGCATATTAACCGGGATATTTTATTTTTCGAGCGTATAACATATGGCCGAAAATAACGTAATAATAAAAATCGAAAACCTCGTAAGGGATTTTGAGGGCCGCCGCGTCTTAGACGGTATAAATCTCGAAGTATATAAGGGCGAGACGTTGGTCGTTATGGGCGGCTCCGGCTGCGGGAAATCCACGCTTCTTCGCCATATCATAGGCGGCTTAAAACCCGATTCCGGGAAAATATATCTCTTCGGCAAAGATATCTCCGCCGCGAAGGAAAGCGAGCTCGATGAAATAAGGAAAAAGTTCGGAATGCTGTTTCAATCCGCGGCGCTCTTCGATTCGTTATCGGTCGAGGGGAACGTAAGCCTGCCGTTAAGGGAGCATACAAAGTTAGACGAGCATATAATAAAGATTATCGTTAAGATGAAGTTGGAACTCGTAGGCTTAAGGGGGTTTGGCCATCTTTATCCTGCGCAGATATCAGGCGGGATGAAAAAGCGCGTCGGGTTAGCGCGCGCTATAGCATTGGATCCGGAGATCATATTTTACGATGAACCGACTGCGGGTTTGGACCCCATCGTCGGCGGAGTCATAGACAAGTTGATACTGGATTTGAGCAATAAACTTTCAATAACCTCTGTTGTTGTCACCCACGATATGAATTCCGTATTCAGGATAGCGGACAGGATTGCGATGTTGCATAAAGGCAGAATATTGGAAATAGGCACTCCCGAGGAGATAAAAAATACGAAAAATGAGCTTGTGAAACAATTTATTACCGGAAGCCCCGAAGGGCCGATAGCGTTCTTTAAGTCGGATGAGGATTATTTAGAGGAATTGATAAAATAAACCCCGTTAGGACGGGGTAAAGGAGTCATGATATGGCAAAGTTATCCAACGAAGCTAAAACAGGGATTGTGGTTGTGGCGGCTGCGCTCTTTCTGTTATTTTTGGTCTACAAAATAGGCGGGATAAAAGTCGAAAAGGGCTACGAACTTAACTGCCTTTTTAATTACGTAAGCGGGTTAGAGGAGAAGTCCCCTGTTAAATTAGCGGGCGTTACGGTAGGTGAGGTAAAGAGCGTAGGTCATAGTTATGACGGCGACGAGACTAAGGTGTTAGTTACTTTGACTATGAAAGAAATAGCTAAAGTAAGGCAAGATTCAAAAGTAAGAATAAGCACGACAGGTTTGATAGGGGAGAAATATATCGAAATTACAGGCGGCACAAAGGGCTCTCCTTTCGTCGAGCCGGGTGCTACCACCGTAGGTATTGACCCATTTCAGATGGAAGATTTAGTCGAGATGGGTGAGAAGTTGGCTGCGAGGCTTGATTCCGCGATGGTGGATTTACAGAAGTTAATGGGCCACGCCGACAGCGTGCTCGTTGAAAATAAGGATGATATAAGGACGACGATTTCAAATCTAAGGGACACATCTGAAAATTTCAAAGAGTTTAGCGACGACATAAAGCGCCATCCCTGGAAGTTGATTATGAAGGGCAAGGAAGAAAAGCCTAAGGAGAAAAAATAAGATAGGAGTCAGAAAATTGGGCAAGGATAAGTATTTAATTTTTGGATTAATTTTTGGAATCTTATTTTTATCTTATAATTCCGTTTTTGCTCAATCCTCCTCGAAGGAAGCGACGGTCATATCGGTAAAAGGAGACGTAAAAATTCAAAAGGCAGGTAAGGTCGAGTGGCTTGATGCGAAAGTGGGATTGCGATTAAGCGACGGCGATACTGCTAAAACTAAGAAGGCGTCGGAAGCGGAGATTTCATTTGACAGGGATAATAGAAACGTTGTCCGTTTAGCGGAGAATACCACTGCCATTTTGCGGGGTAGACAGCTTAGGCAAATCGAACTACCCGAAGGCAGAATTCGTTTCCTTATAAGGAAATTGAGAAGGGACTCCTCTTTTGAAATCCGAACGCCTACGGCTGTCGCAGGAGCCAGAGGAACCGGAGGCGACGTCGAGTCCGAGCCGGACCGGGCCGAAGTCAAAGCATTTGAAGATGAAGTGTTCGTTCAGTCGTTCGACCAAGAAGGAAATTTAATAAAGGAAATAATTGTAAGGGAGGGTTGGGAGACTTTTATCGAGAAATTTCAGGCGCCAAGCGAATTAGTCGAACTTACAGAAACAGATAGAAAAGACTGGGATTCCTGGAAAGAGGATTTAACCGAACGCACAGAACTGGAAAGGGAAGAAAAGGGCGCAGAAACTGGTGCCGAACCGATAAGCGGGGCACCTCAAGAACAAACCCAGCAAATCGAACAGACCCAGCAAGAGCAATCGGAATATAAAGACCAAATTTTTGAGACGCAGGAGATTGAACGAGTTGAAGATAGGGCAGCGAGTGGAGAGACGAGCAGCGGTCGCGGTGGCTCAACGGGTAGCGGAGGCGGCGGTAGCGGAGGCGGCAGATATCCAAACTAAAAGGGAAATATGGGGCCGAAAATGAGGAAGGAAAATATCGGTATTCTTTTAGCTATTTTATCGTTGGCTTTTTTAACCGTTGAGCTTAGGGCTGCCGAAGTTTTGGAAGAAGAGACCACGCCGAAATACGTAGGTGCCGCGCAGAAGAAAGCATATGAAAAAGCAGAGACAGTTGAAAAAGGGAAGATATATAAAACTAAGTTCTTTTTCTCCGCCTTGCAGGGGTATGACAATAACGTGAATTTGGATTCTCAGAGAAAAGAAGACACCTTTTCCGAAGGAATATTTGACGCAAAAATGACTTATCCCTTAAGCGGCAGGTGGAATTTTTTTGGCGGTATGGGAGTTCATGACATATCATATTGGGAAGTTACGGATGCGAGTTTGCTTGATACGGATTTGAAATTTGGCTTCGAAGGTAAATTATTCGGAAGCGCCGCATTAACCGCATGGAATGACATTGAGATAGTCGAGTATCCATATAACGCGGACGGCAGTTATGTGGGGGACAAGGCAGGTTTTACTATAAAACATACGTTGCCTAAAACTCTCTTACCAGGTACATATTTTCATACCTTCGGCTACGAGTATTTTTATAAGAATTACTCAGAAAGAAAAGCAAGGAACGGGTATGGCGCAAAAGCCTCTTTTGATAGGACCGATAAGAGAAACACCCTAGATTATTCGTTAGGGGCATATTTTAAAAAAGCGATGCTAAAATTAAGCGGAGAATATTATTTTAACGACTCAAATGACCAATATTTTAATTATTACGATTATCAATCCAGGCGGATAGGATTGTCTTTTGTATATTTAATTACCGATAAGATGACCGCCTTTCTTTCCGCCGGGCATCAGCGAAAACACTACATTCATAGGATAACGCGAGTCGATAATACCAAACTCGAAACCGATAAAATATTTACGGCCAACGCCTCGTTGCTTTATGAGATATATAAGAATGCATCGTTAGGGCTTAATTATTCGTACAGGGAAAACGACTCGAACGACCCCATACAGGAATATTCCGGCTCGATTACCTCATTAGGGCTATATTATAGTTTCTAAGGATAAACTTTATGCCCCCAGATAAGGTCATTAAGTATGCAGCATATCTTCTGGGCGCCCTCTTTTTACTTTCATTCTCCTATTTCAGGACCTTCGATACTTTCGAATTACAAACCCTCGATTTAAGATTCGGGTCAAGGCCTGCCTTAAAAGTAAATTCCGACATAGCCATCATAGAAATTGCCGAGGATTCAATAAAAGAACTCGGTAAATGGCCTTTTGACAGAGGATACCATGCCGCCTTGATAGACTGTCTTCGTCAGGTCGGCGCTCGTGCAATCGTCTTCGATATTTTCTTCAGCGACAAAAGTCCTTATGACGATGAATTAATAGAAGCGACTCAAAGGGCGAAGGGCTTAATTTATTATCCTATTGTTTTCAAGTTGAATGAAGGCAAGGGGAAAGGCTATTTAAAGGCAGAAGAGATAGAGGCGCCTTTGATAGATGGCTTAAAGGCAGATGCTAAGGGCATCGGTCACATAAATATCGTTACCGATAGAGACGGTAAAAGGAGGAGGATACCGCTATTTATTGAGCACCAAGGCATAAAATATCCGCAGCTTACTTATCTTGTTGCGGCAGATTATCTTGGCACCAAATCCATAAATGTGCCGACCGATACCGACGGAACGGTTTTAATAAATTACGCAGGGAAATGGGTCAGCACTTTTAAACATTATTCATATGTCGACGTGTTAAGGTCTTATTCCCAGGTTGTGGAGGGCCAAAAGCCCGTTTTGGACTTAGCCGAATTTTCTAATAAAGTATGTTTTGTGGGCGCAACCGCCGTAGCCACCCACGATTTGAATCCGATCCCGCTTGAGCCTTCATATCCGATGCTAGGAGTTCATGCAAACCTTTTTAATTCCATAGTCCAGAAAAAATTTTTGTTTAGGGCAAACAAAATCATCAACTTAGCCATTTTGGTTGCCCTTTGCGTAATTATAGCCGTAGCGGTGAATAAAGTAAGGCCTTTGTCAGGGCTTAGCATTTCGCTCCTCATAATATTTTTATTCATCGCCGTCGGTTTTTTTCTATTTATCATCTTAGGGTTATGGATAGACCTGTTCTATCCCGTTGCCGTTTCATTCGGCGTGTATCTCGGAGGGACATTCAATAGGTATCTCATTGAACAAAGAAAACGCCTTTTGATGGACCAAGAACTTGCCATTGCTAAGAAGATACAGTTAGATTTTCTTCCTCAATCCGTGCCGCAAATAGAGGGAGTCGAAATCTCATCTTTTATCTCGACGGCTAAAGCGGTCGGAGGAGATCTCTATGATTTCGCAGAGATAAAGTATGACGGAGAGCGGAAATTAGGCATTATGATTGGCGACGTATCCGGCAAAGGCACCCCGGCCGCGCTATTTATGGCAAGGTCCATCGCGGATTTCAGGCATTTTGCTCACAATCGAGTCCTGCCGTCCGATGTCCTCAGCGATTTAAATGCCCAAATTGCGCTAAATTATAAGTCCGACTTATTTATTACGATGTTCTATATGATATACGACGATTCGAAGAAGATGCTTACCTTTTCAAATGCGGGACATCTACCTGCCATTTGGCTTAAAGCCGACGGCGCGTTCGAATTCTTAAAGACCGAAGGCATGCCTTTGGGGTTGGTAGATACCGAAAGATATTCCGACGCCACAATCAAACTGACCTCAGGCGATACGATAATCCTTTATACGGACGGCGTTACGGAAGCAAGAAATCAGAACAAAGAAGAATTCACGAGCGAGCGGTTAAATGAGGTCATTTCAAAAAACAGCCGTCTCTCCTGCCAGCAAATGACGGATGCGATTAAGAGCCGGTTGAGTAGATTCGTCGGCGCCACGCCTCAATATGATGACTGTACTCTAGTTATCATAAAAATCAAAGAGTAAATATCCTTTTATTTTAGCCTCCCCAAAAAATAGTTAAAAAATTTTTGAAAGAAAATCCGGTTCATTTTCGTCTACTTATATTAGAGAGGAGGAACGAAGATGTTAAACTTTAGCGTAAGGCGGCTTTACCGTTTCAACGGCGATAGTGCGCTCAAGGCGATAGTCGATATCGCAATCGGAGAGGAGTTTTTGGTCAAGGGCTTTCGTCTCGTCGAGGGGAAAAACGGCCTGTTCGTCGCAGTGCCGAGGCAGGCCGGGAAGGACGGAAAATGGTACGGCACCGCATTTCCTTTGACCGAGGAGGCGAAGAAAGAGCTGGACAGGATTATCCTGGAAGCGTTCGAGGATGGCGAATAAGACCTTAGGCGACCTCGGCGAAGAAATTGCGGCGAAGTTATTATTGCGCAGCGGCTATCGGATATTGGTTAAAAAATATCGTTGCCGGTTCGGGGAGATAGATATAGTCGCGCAGGATAAAGACGCATTGGTCTTCGTCGAGGTCCGCTCTAAATCCAGTTCGGAATTCGGCCTTCCGTATGAGAGCGTCGATATTATGAAAAGAGGGCGCCTTGTGAAAGTAGCCCTCGCGTTTCAAAAGAGGTTCAATTTATTGGATTATAGTTCGAGGTTCGATTGTGTTTCCATACTTTTTGGAGAGGACGGGAAGATGACGAAAATGGAATTGATTAAAGATGCTTTTTGGAGTTAAGAGATGTTAGCTAAAGTCGAAAGTAAAACGGTCTGCGGAATAGAAGCCAAAAAAGTCGAGGTCGAGGTCGATATAAACAACGGCCTGCCGCATTTTGCCATCGTAGGTCTTGCCGATACGGCGGTAAAGGAAAGCAGGGACAGGGTGATCTCCGCCATTAAAAATTGCGGATTTAAATTTCCGCCGAAGCGGATTACGATAAATCTGGCAC
>CAZXJX010000004.1:0-31720 GCA_964641235.1 uncultured Planctomycetia bacterium | reverse complement strand
CACGGGGCGCAACCCCTTTGAATCCAGGGAGGTTATTCCTTCTAATTTCTGTATAGAGGGATGTTTGATCTTCACGGAAGGCTTTTGTCCGGTTACTGACGTCTTCTCGGCATTTACATTTTCCTTCTTCACTTCAGAAGACGTAGCAACATATTTTTTCGGTGATTCGGCTGATGATTTTTGAGGCTGGGCCCCCTTCGACAATTCCTCGGAGATCATTTTTGTTGGCGGGGGTAATTGAATCTTCGATTGCGGCGACTCCGCAGAAACTTCTTTCTTCGGCGGCGATAAGGCAGGTTCCTTAATCTTAAGATAAGTTACTTCGATATCTTCATATTGGTTTTGCTGAGGGAAAAGATGCCTGTATATAGGCCATTCGATAATAATAGCCGCGTGAAATAAGATTGAAAATATTAACGCGTATTTAAAAATACTGTCCACCGCTATCGAATAATTAAAATTCAGCTTTAACGCCTCCCGTTATGGCGAAACCGGGCATAGGATAACCGTAAACTCTGGAATATACCTTATTAAATATATTATCAATTGAAAGGGTTGTAGTCAAATTATTATTTATTTTATAAGACGCATCCAAATATGCGATTAGGTCCTCTTGCAATAAGTTGGAATTTGACGTATTGATATATCGCCTGCCTAAAGATTGTCCATAAAACTTTATATTGAATTTCGAATCGTACTCATAGGTTAGACCAAAATCAAATTTGTGCTTTGCCCGATACGTAAGATACCTATCCCTGTTTATATCCATCGCATTAAGGTACGTATATCCTAAATTGGCGCTTAGGCCTTTTAATAAGGGCAGGGTAGTTTCAAATTCAGTCCCGTCTATCCTTGCCGAATCGACGTTCGATGGCCTCCAGACTAAATCGGTGCCGGGTGCCCAATTTATAAGGCCCTTCAGTTTGTTGGTAAAATATGTGGCATTTATTTTTAACCCGTTGACGTACTCGATATCGAAACCGCCCTCCCAGGACCAGCCTTTTTCCGGACGCAATCGAGGGTTGCCTTCCGTAAAGCCATCGAATGGCCAATATAAATCGTTAAACGTCGGCGCGCGAAATCCCTTGGAGTAATTAATCCTCAGTTTAGCGCCGTCGGTAATCTTATAAGTCAAACCTGCGCTTGGAGTGGATTCTTTGCCAAAGTTAGAGTAATTATCCCACCTTGCTCCGAAATTCAAATTTAAATCTTCTCCGATAGAGATTTCGTTCTGTAAAAACGGCGAGCGGACAACGTACCTATGCTTGCCGACCGTCGAGGAATTCACTTTATTGTCCTTGCCGTCAAAACCAAGGATAATCTTATAAAAATTAAACAATTCTTGGTCATATTGAAAAATTATACCTCTTACTTTAGATTTTGCGCTATTTTTATTTAAGGGGTTATAAGATTCCACGAATTCAAGGCGGTCGACATTTTGATAGCCCCTTAAATTCAAATTTGCATTTTCGAAGAGCTGCGCTGACCAGCCCAAATCCAGATAGTTTTTAAAATCAAATTGAAAGTCGTCCAAATCTGGTCTCGCTATATCTCCGGGGGTACCTGCTTCGTCTTCGAAATCGCCCGCATTGAAATATAACCTGTTATCCTCATTTATGCGATAGTCCAATTTAGCCGTTAAATTATGTGCCCGATATTGGGAGTTATCCCTGTGCCCTAAGGATGAGTCGTATGTATAATTAAAGTAATATCCGAGGTCATTTATAGTAGCGGAGTGAGAGAGAGAATCATGAAGCGTCTTAAAAGTTCCGACTTTCGATTCGAAAGATACCTTTGGTTTTTTCGACGGCTTTTTTGTGATTATGTTTATAACCCCGCCGATAGCGCTTGAACCGTATATTGCCGATGCGGGTCCTTTAATTACCTCTATCCTTTCTATTGATTCAACCGGTATCTGGTGAAGCTCAGGCTGTCCGCTACGAGGGTCGTTTATGGGCCTGGAATCCATTAATACCAGGACCTGTTCTGCCGTCGAGCCGCGGATTCTAACGGACTTTAAAGCTCCTAAGGAACCGTAATTAATTATTGACGTTGAGGTCAATCTATCCAAAGGTTCAGAGATAAGTTGCGAATACGCAGATTCCGTTTCTTCAAATCGGATTATATCCATACTCCTTGATATCTGCGCATACGGTTGTTCGATCCCTAAGGGAGTGACTACGATTTTCTCTAATTCAATGTTTACCGGCTCATCGCAAAATGCGTAATTTATAAACGCGATAGACCAACAACCTACAACGATTAACGCATAACGAATAAATCTGCTCATCTTATTCTTCTCCTTAAAATAAAAAATCCCGAAAGTAGCAGCTTACAAAAAACGCCACTTCGGGATTGCACCCTTTTTTACTTAAGCCCGTATATTTTAAGGGTTCTCTTTCTCTACCCTGAGAAAGATTAAGAACCTCTTTAAGCACATAGGCAGGTCTTCTGGCTATTGGCTCGTTCTACTTGCCGACCTTCCCATCCGCGCGAAGCGGACAGTGGTCATTGGCTTTCGTCACCAATTACAGCGGCAGGGACCGCGCCTTCTAAGTAAGGCTTCCCTATTAAGTTATTCCAACACCTATATGCTGACAAAGTTTCAAATAACGCAACAATACTACCACACCAACTTTTAGATGTCAATATATTCTTAAATAATTTTCCACTTAAGGATATCCAAGTTCCAATGATTAAGTTTCGGCATTACCCTACTCTTGACGATATCGATCCGCTTTTTAAAATTCGGACCGGAGGTTACAAGCGTATGGAATTCTCCTTTCTCGCCGCAAGGGTCAATTTCGTTATTAATTTTTTTTAGGTCTTTTAAAAAATCTGCGTCTAACTTTCTACCGAGCCATTCTTTCCCTAAAACATCTTTTCTTACGCTTACTATAATTGCCTTGAAACCTAACTCTATGAACTCGTTTAAGATATCGTTCGTATCTAAACCCCATAACGGGAATACAGGAATTATGTTTAATCGTCGACAAACTTCTTCAATCCAATCCTTATGTTCCTGAAGATATATATCGCCGAAAACAATCGCTTCTATGTCTTCCATTTTTAATCTGTTTATCGTCTCTTTAAAATTGCGCTCATAATTTTCACGGCTGGTGACCTCTTGTATCAACGGAATTCCTATGGACTTCACCTGGTCAGCTATAATGGCGGGGTTAAGGTTATGAGCCGATGCGCCAAGAGGGTCAACATATGTAAAATTTAATGCATAACGAATGTCGTTGCCGCCGAGCTGTGCTTTATAGCAAGCAAAACAACTGTCCTTACCTCCGCTCCATAAAGAAACAGCTTTTAAGTTAGCCATCTTTCATCCTTTTTAATCTCGGAGTAAGTAAGATATAGGGACGTCTTGATAATGGATTTTCTTTTACTATAACAACGGTCTTATACACCTCTTCAAGTATTTCGTATTTTAAAACTTCCTGCGGCTTGCCCTCTGCAAAAATTATGCCGTTGTCGATAAGCAAAAGCCTGTCGCAATATTCCGATGCGAGGTTTAAATCGTGAAAGACCGAAATCATAGAAATGCCGTTCGCCTCGCTCAATTCCTTCAATATGTCGAGGATCTGAATCTGATGTGAGATATCAAGGTGCGAAGTCGGTTCGTCTAATAAAATAAGTTTAGGATTTTGAGCCAATGCTTTCGCTATGAATACCCTCTGCCTTTCGCCGGCGCTTAATTGGTCTATCGGACGAGAGATAAAATTTGTGCAATCCGTAACGGTAAGCGCCTGATGGACGGCATCAAGATCTTCTTTGGATTCGGACTGAAATACCCTCAGGTAAGGAAACCTGCCCATTAACACTATTTCTAATACCGTGAAAGGAAACGCGATTTGCGTATCCTGTCCGACGAAGGCGACCGACTTGGCAAATTCCTTAAGCGGCATCTTAAAGACATCTTCTTCTCCGATTGAGACACGGCCGCTTTTAGGATGGATCACCCTGCCTATCGTTTTAAGCAACGTTGATTTGCCGGCGCCGTTCGGTCCGATAATGCCGATAAATTCTCCGCTTTCGACTGAAAAGGATATTCCATTTATTACTTCCTTTTCTCCGTAACCGCTTATTATATCTTTAAGCATCAAGATATTCATAATTTATAATTTCGACTTCTTTCTTAAAAGGGAGATAAAAAACGGGCCGCCTAAAACAGCGGTTATGACGCCTATCGGAACCTCCGAAGGCGATAATATTATCCGCGATATCGCATCGCATATCACAAGAAAAATTCCGCCGGCCAAAAAAGAGGACGGGATAAGCATCTTGTGATTAGGGCCTACGATTAATCTCATAAAATGAGGCACAATGAGTCCGATAAAGCCTATCATCCCCGTAACGGAAACAATGGCTCCCGTAATTAAGGACGCTATTAAAAATAAGGCCCTCTTTACCCTTTCGATATCAATGCCGAGATGAAGCGCTTCCTCTTCCCCTAAAGAAATCGCGTTTAATTCCCTAAAAAATATAAAACTAAGGATGGTGCCGATCGTTACCACAAGCGCAACCGAAAATAAAAGTTTAAATTCGAATATCTGAAGATTTCCTAATAGCCACCACATTACATTATGAACGGCCTCCTTTTGCGAAAAGGAGACGATAAAAATCGCTATCGACGACAAAACTGCGCCGACAATTACCCCGGTTAAGAGCAAATTTTGGATGGGTATCCTGCCGCTTACCTGAGATATCCTATATACTAAAAATAAAGCTATCGTTGCGCCCAGAAAAGCGAAAATCGGTAAAATGCTAAAGCTGAACATCGCGTAGCCGATGCCGGATACAATCGCTAAAACTGCGCCTAAAGTCGCACCGCTTGAAATCCCGAGCACATACGGCTCACAGAGCGGATTCCTCAATAACCCTTGCAAAATCACCCCCCCTACAGACAAGCCTCCGCCTGCGATAATCGCTAAAATTACGCGTGCATATCTTATAGTGATAATCTCTCTATTAGACGGATTAAAAATGTCCAAAGCAGGAATTTTAACTGCGCCTACGCAAATCGACATAATGGCGGTAAGAATAAGCAGGATTATAAGCACCGTTAGTGTTTTTAAATTTTTTATTCTCGCTTCCTGAAAAATGTGTTCTATTTTCATTTTGTCTTATTCATAGAATTTTTTATATAATTCCGTTAGTCCTAAGGTCAAACGCGGTCCCGGCCGAAATAATAAGGCAGAATCTATGTCGTCATAAACTCTATTATCTTTTACAGCTTTTATATTTTGCCACCCCAACCTTTTTGAGATGGCTTCCCCGGCTGAAATCCCGATATTCATATAACCCAATATAATTATATCGGGATTTCTCTCAATGACCAATTCAGGGCTAAATTGCGAAAACGGCCTTGCAGTATCGTAGGCGATATTAACCCCTCCCGTGAGGGTTATCATTTCATCTATGAATGAGCCTTTTCCGGCGACCATAATCGGGTCATGCCAAATTTCGACATAGACTTTAGGCCTTTCGGCCGCATTTTGTGATTTTACTTTTTGCGATATTTGAGCGATTGAATTTTTCATATCCTGAATTAGCGCGGCAGCCTCTAATTCCCTTCTTGTAATTGTTCCTATCTCTTTAATCAAATTGAATAATTCGCCGAAATTAGTCGGGTCTACGACGATTACTTTTATACCAAATTTTTTAAGCTCCTCGACTACGCGTGCCTGCTCTAAACCGGTGGCTAAAACAAGGTCGGGTTTTAGCGAGAGAATCTTTTCTAAATTCGGCTCGCTAAACGAACCGACCTTTTCTTTATTCTTTACCTGTGGCGGATAATCGCACCAAGTCGAAACGCCGATTAGATTATCCGTTAGACCCAAAGCGCAGGCTATTTCCGTCGTGCTCGGCGCAATGGAAATAATCCTCAACTCTTTTGCGAGTAGTTCGTTACCTATCAAAAAAATGAAAGAAAAAATAACTAAAAGCTGGAATTTTATATTTGAATAACTCATATTTTATATGCAAATTGGAGATTTTCAAAAGAATCGCGACGCAGAAGATATTTTTCTTTTTCCTCAGCTATTAGTTTAAACGCATATTTAATTATCTTTTTATAAAATTCACAAAATACCGCTTTTTTATGCATACTGCCCAGCGAATGCAATTCTGCTGGGCAAGGCGCGCCGCATATATTCCTAAAGGCACAAATATCGCATTCAGGGACCGCTTCAACTACCCTTGCTCTAATCTTTCTAAAGGGGCGAGACTGCATTGCCTTTGAAATCGAAGTATTGTAGATATTTCCTCCAGAAAATTCTTTTAATCCAATAAATTCGCCGCAAGGAATCATGTCGCCTTTGGCTGTAATGGTAAGGAAACACCGTCCACCTCCACAAGGAGAAATATCGCACATAAGTCGACGGGCAGCAGGAGCAACTATGCCCAAAATAATATTAGTGAAATTGCCGATGATAATCCCATGATTAGTCGTTGCTGATAATGCTATTGCCTTATCCACTGCCTTGATAAAGCACTTAGTCAAAAGCTGTTCATCCGGCTTTAAGGCACGGCTGGATTTTTGGGTAAATCTAACCGGATTAAGAAGAACGCACGGCACTTTCTTTGTATGCAGAAATTTCACCAGTTGAGATAGGCCTGTTACATTAAATTTAGTAACTGTAGTAATTACATTCAACCCTTCATAGCCATCAAACCATTCAATTGCTTTAACTGCCTTATTAAAATTTCCCCCTGCTTTGGCAGTCGGTCTTAACCTGTTGTTTACCTTTGGAAGCAAAGAATCCAACGATATGCCAACACCTATTTTTTGTTCTTTTAGAAACTCGACATCGGATTTTTCAAGTAAGATTGCATTTGTTTGAAGTCCAAAATAAAATCTATTTTTAAATTCGCTTATCGCTTCAAATAGAATATCTTTAACTAACAGCGGTTCAGCGGCATGAAATACTATTACAGGCTTTCTTTTGCGGTTTTCAAAATATTTAGCAATTTTTTCCAAGATAAATGTGAGCTCTTCTTTAGTCATTGAGCGGCCATTTTTTCTTATTTCCGCCGGAATATAACAATAAGGACAGCTGGCATTACATCTGTCGGTAGGATCGATATAAATAGCGGTTAATTCTTGGCTAAACCTAAAATTCTTAAGTTCAGCGTCTAAACTTTCTTTTACCCTCTCATAAAGTGACAGCACCTCTTTAGAAATAAAGGGACTTGATTTTTTATCTGCTGGTGTAATTGCCCAGAAAACATTATTTGCATCAAGAAGTATATTACTCTTATCGCTATTTTCCAAAAAACTTAATCCATTAACCAATTTGGCTTGCTCCTTAAATAGGGACACATCCCATTTAATAAAATAGGATGTGTCCCTATTTTCCCTATTTATTATATAAGTGACTTCTCCTTTGGCACATCACCATACATTACAAAATGCGATAGTCCATTTGCCGTCTTAGCACACTTCAAGCGGTAAGAAATGGCATTGGATTTTGTTTTTAAGGTCTTTTTGGCTTCCCTTTTTTGACATTTTTTGGACATCTATTTTCACCTCCTTCCTGCCATCCAAAATAAAAATATGCCTGTCCCCATAAACAAAGTTGAACAGATATAGGCAATTGCGATGCTTTGTTTGATATGTTTCATATTCAACGGTTGTAACTTATCCCCGATAAGTGGCTTTTGGATAGGCGCGGAATTATAAAAATTCAAACCTCCCAATCGAATTTTCAAGGCGCCTGCCATAGCGGCTTCCGTCGCCTCGCTATTTTTTTCTGGTCCTTTAAAGAAGTATTTGAATCCCCATTTAATTGAGCTAATCCAATCTTTTCTATAAAACCAACTTGAGACGCTGATTAAAAAACAGGTTATTTTAGACGGAATAAAATTCGCCAGTCCATCCAATTTGGCAGCAGCCCTGCCGAATTCTATAAATCTTTCGCTCCTATACCCAACCATAGAATCCAGGGTATTTATTGCTTTATATGCCCACGCTAAAACAGGGCCACCCAGGAATGCATAGAACAAAGGTGCTGTTATACCGTCCATAATACTTTCTGCGGTTGTCTCAACGGTTGCCCTTATTATCTCCGGCTCGTCTAATTTATCCGCATCTCTTCCCGCTATCATAGAGAGACTGTTTCTTGCCCCTTGAATATTTTTATGCTTTAACGCTTTATATACTTTATTAGCCTCAACCGCAAGAGCTTTTATTGAAAGCACAAAGTAGATAAATAGCGTCGAAACGATATAGAAAAAAATCGGATGAATAATCTTAGCTAACCTTAAACTAACCCATACACAAAAGGTAGTCAACCCGACTACTAAAATAACCAGCATAATCCCTGCGAATAGCTTATTAACCCTATCCCTGTTTAATAGCCTCTCCAGTCTCTCTATCGTTCTTCCGATAAGCCTTACGGGATGCCAATGCCATTGCGGGTCGCCAAATATCAAATCCAAGAGGTAAGCAGATATGATTGTTAACATAAAATTTTCGTAAGCGCGGTTATAAGTTTATCGTTTTCTTCTCTTTTCCTGACGGCGATTCTAATATACCTATCAGTCAATCCTCGAAAGTTTCCGCAATCTCTGATTAATATTCCGCGTCTGCCTAATTTATCGCACAATGTCCTTGAAGTCAGATGAGTTTTGCTCAATTCGCAAAATATAAAATTGGCGGTGGGCTTATAAGGAATAATCCCCTTTACCATTTTAAGTTTTTTAAAGAGGCGCTCCCTTTCGCGGATTACTAACTCTTTGCTTTGCTTAATATAACCTTCATCTTTGATTATGTGTCTACCTACAAGTTGAGCAAAGGAATTGACATTCCAAGGAAATTGATATCTAGCCAATTTAGCGATTAAGCTCTTATTCCCAACCAGATACCCTAGCCTTAAGCCGGGGAGGGCAAAAAATTTAGTTAAAGACCTTAATGCTAAAAGATTTTTTAGCTTTGTCGCCTCCTTCACTACGGAAAAATTGCTCTCGTTTTTTACAAAGTCGATAAACACCTCGTCTACCACCATTATCGTTCCATGTTTCTGGCCGGCCTTCGCTAAATATATAATTTCATCTTTCGATATGAGATTTCCGGTGGGATTATTTGGATTACAGAGAAAAACCAACTCTGTCTTCGGAAGCAGTTTTATGAGCTTTTCTATTTTTACTTGAAAATTCTCATTGCCTTTGCTCTTTACGAACATAGCCCTGCTCTTTGATTGTTCTGCGCTGAATTCATATTCGGAGAAAGTGGGTATCGGAATCAAAATGCGGCAAGGAGATAATGCCTTAGGTACTAAATATATAAGTTCTATTGAACCGTTTCCGATCAATAGATTAGACGGCTCTAAATCCAAAAAATCCGCCAATCCCTCTTTTAAGAACTTGCATTCGGGGTCGGGATAATGAAGCAACGAATCGATATTGTTTGTGACGATTCCTTTTATGCAAGGCGACAAGCCGAGAGGATTGATATTAGCGCTAAAATCTAAGATCGATCCGGATGGAAGATTATATCTCTGCGTTGCTTCTCTGATATTGCCGCCGTGACGGCCTTTCGGGTACCTCATCTGATTAAATTAACACTACAGCAAGAGCCAACGTCAGAACTTCGATAATCTCGCCTAAAGCGCCCAAAGTATCGCCCGTTATCCCTTTGATCTTTTTGTACATATAAAAATTAAACGCAAGGAGGACGCAGCATATAACAGGGATAAGAACGAAAACACGAAGTTTAAATACTAAGAGAGCTACAATTAAAATCGTGACAGTCGATATGATGACCTCTTTTAGCCTTATGCCCTGAACGAATTTTTTTCCGAGCCCCTCGCCGTCTCGGGCGTAGGGATATAAAGCGGACGAAATAACAAATGACCACCTGCTTAGGGCCGACATCATAATCAAAGATATCTCTATGGTGCCTTTCGGCAAAGAAATGAGCAAGGAGTATTTAGCCAGAAATAAAAGAATGGCGGCAGCAACCCCTATAGCTCCTAAGCGGCCCTCCCGCATAATTTCAAGCATTCTCTTTCTGTCAGCACCACTGGCTATTGCGTCTACGGTATCGATAAAGCCGTCGATATGAAGCCCGCCGGTAATTACGATATTCAAAATGAGTATAAACGCGCAATTTACCGGATGCGGAAAGATTAGGCTTAATATATTGTAAGCTAAAGCCAATATCGTTCCGACCAGAAGCCCTACAAAAGGAAAATAAGCCATTGATTCAGCCAGTTCTTTATCGGCTACTGCTTCTTTGACTTTTACGGGTATTGACGTCAAGAACTGCAATGCTATCAAAAAACTTCTCATAACTCCTCCGAAACACCAGCCTCTGAAAACGTAGCCATTTCAGTGAATATCTTGACCGCTGCTTCAACAATGCCTATTCCCAACGCCGCACCTGTGCCTTCTCCTAATCTCAAATCAAGATTTAATAACGGCCTTAAGTTAATGCGTTTTAATATCGCCATATGCCCTGCCTCAACGGATTGATGAGCAGCTATAAGATAGTCCCTGACTTTGGGGCATATCTCGAATGCAATGAGAGCGCCGCAAGACGCAATAAATCCGTCGACTACAACGGGAATTTTTTCTGACGCAGCCGCCAATATCGCGCCCGCTATTCCGCCGATTTCAAACCCTCCGACTTTAGATAAAACATCTATCGGATCCTTAGCATTAGGAGAATGTAAAGCCAATGCTTTCTTTATGACCTCAATTTTACGGTTAAAGGTTGCTTCGTCTACGCCCGTACCCCTGCCGGTCACTAATTCGACGTTTTCGGCCGTAATTGCAGCTACTATCGCGCTTGAGGAAGTGGTATTCCCAATGCCCATATCACCCACGCCGATAATATCGATTTTTTCCTCTGAATGCGCCTCCCGAAATATCTCAATGCCACCCATTAAGGCCCTATAAGCTTCCTCTTTCGTCATCGCCGATTCTTTTGCAAAATTTTTTGTTCCGAAATTAACTTTTTTATCCTTGAAATTTCTGTTATTCAACTGTTGATATTTGATTTTCTCTTTTACTCCCATATCAACTACGATAACTTCAGCGCCGACATGCCTTGCTAAAACATTTATTCCTGCTCCTCCCCCTAAGAAATTATAGACCATTTGTGGCGTGACCTCTTGAGGATAAGCGCTTACGCCCTCCTCGCATACGCCGTGGTCGCCTGCCATCGTAAAAATTACTTTTCTTTTTATCAAGGGCTTTAAACTTCGTTTAATGGCTGCTATGCGTCTTGCTATCTCTTCGAGTCGCCCTAAACTCCCCTTTGGCTTGGTTAAATTGTCCAGCCGCGCTTGAGCTTTATCATGATAATTTACATCTATCGGCTCAATCGTTTCTAAAATTTCGTCTATTCTTTCGATATCAATTCTATTAGACATCTTTATCTCCTCCTTTTATTTTTACCGGTATGCCCGAAACTAAAAGATAAACGCGATCTGCCGCTTCGGAAACAATTTGGTTCCCCTTTCCCTGCAAATCTCTGAATCTCCTTCCTAATTCATTATCGGGCACAATGCCGCTTCCCACTTCATTAGTCACCACGATTGAAAGTTCGGCGCTTTTTTTCAAAGCCGTTGCGATAGACTTAATTCTTTTGTAAATTGCAGCGTCTTTAAATCCTCCTAACATCAAATTTGATATCAACAATGTAAGGCAATCCAAAATGATAACAACTTTATCTCTCGATATTTTTTTGGCCGCCTTTAAAATATCCAACGGCTCCTCTATCGTAAGCCAATCTTTTCGGCGTGCCTTTCTGTGTAGCCTTATCCTTCTTTTCATCTCGGAATCCAAAGGGGCAGCCGTCGCTATATATACGACTTTTCTTTTCTGAGACCTCGCCAATTTTAGTGCGTAGCTCGATTTACCCGAGCGAGCTCCGCCTGTAATTAAAATTAACTGCGACATCTTGAATTTAAACCTAAGATATTATAGATAGCTCTTATGTCCAAATTTTCTCTCAAGGTCTCGGCCAATCTTGAAACTTCATCCGCTATTGCATTAGAATTTCGGGATCTTTTAAGCCCCATGCCCTTTGCCTTTCTTATTCTATTTAAAATCGCGCTTCTGAAATCAGGATTATCGAAGATACCGTGAATGTAGGTCCCCATTACATTTCCCGATTTATTTATGGCGCCGTCTAAAACGCTTTTCGATTTTTTCACCGATTTAAGCCTTCTTAATTTAAATAGGGGCCTAGCAGAACTGCTTAAATAATATGTCTTTCCCATATGAATCTCATAGCCGTAAAATTTATTTTTCGATTTCAAAAAACCCGCCGCGCCATCTATCGGTTCGGCCTCAACCTGCGAAACTATCTTTTCAGGTTTAAACTCGGTCTTTATATCGAGCAGGCCCAAACCATCGGCATAACGTTCATCCGATTCATAACCGTGACCATCGTAGATCTCTTTTCCTAATATTTGATAACCGCCGCAGAGCCCTACTATGAATGCGCCTTTTGAAGCGAGTTTCCTTATGGATTCGGCATATCCACATTCATTTAATCTCATTGCGTCGCCTATCGTGTGCTTAGTGCCAGGGATGATGAGGATATCAACAGAGCCTATTTCATCTCCGAATTTTACATATCTTAACCTCACATCCTGTTCTAAATCGAAACAATCGAAATCGGTAAAATTGGAGATATGCGGAAGACATAAGACTTTAATATCGATTGGTTTTTTAGCAACTGCTGTCCTTTTGGAAAACAAGCCCTTGGGAATGGAATCTTCTTCTTCAATTTTCAAATTATGAATATACGGTATCACTCCAAGGACACGAACGCCGGTTCTTTGCTCCAAGAATTTTAGGCCCGGCTTTAAAATATCAAAGTCTCCCCTAAATTTGTTAATTACGAATCCCTTTATCTGTCTGCGTTCTTTTTTATTTAATAACTCGAATGTCCCGACAAACCAGGCGAATACGCCTCCGTAATCTATATCGCCTACCAGAATAACAGGCGCTTTTGAAAAGGATGCCATCTTTAAATTTGCGATATCGTCTTTTAGATTTACCTCGGCAGGGCTTCCCGCGCCTTCCATTACGATTATTTCGTAATCTTTTTGCAATCTCATAAAAGCCTCTTTTGCGATTTCAAAGGCTCTCTTCTTGTATTTATCATAACCTTTGACATCATAATTTCCGATCGCTTTGCCGTTTACGATTATCTGGGCTTTCGTATCTTTGATAGGTTTGATTAATATGGGATTCATATCGGCTGTGGGCTCTATGCCGCAACACCTTGCCTGAAAGGCCTGTGCCCTCGCCATCTCTTTTCCATCCGTTGTCACGTAGGAATTTAGCGCCATATTTTGGGATTTAAACGGTGCCGCTTTGAAACCATTTTCATAAAATATACGACATAAGCCCGCTACGATTACGCTTTTGCCGACTCCCGAACCTGTCCCGCAAACCATTATTGCTTTAGCCATTTTTTTCCTTAAATAAAAAACCTCATTCCAACGATGAAATGAGGTTTTAGTTTTTCCTCACCCTCGAAGGAACATCTATTCTATAAGAAGGTCTCCTGGCTTTCGGGCTTAACCTAGTAACCCTCGCCTTCCTTCCCCAGCTATTTTGGAAAGTGGCTTTTCTGGGTTTTCGTTCCCGATTACAGTGGCGGGGCCGCGCTCGCTTTTCACGAGTTTCCCTCGCTTATAGTAAATTTACTTTAACATGAAAATAAATTAAATGCAAGAAAGAAATTTTTGGGGACACTTTCCCGATTAGCACCAGAACCGTCCCTAACTTGTCTTCCAGCCATATTTGCCGATTAAGGGAACGAAGACGCAGCCGCATATCTCCTCCTGTGTTAGCTTGCCTTCCTTCTTCTTAACCAGCGTCAAAACCTGGCTAAACGCATCCCCTATAGGTATTGCCATTCTCCCGTTTTCAGCTAACTGTGCGAGCAACGGATTTGGAACGAACGGAGCGCCGGCCGTAACTATTATTCCCTCGTAGGGTGCGAATTCATCCCATCCCTCGGTTCCGTCCCCCACCTTAATTTTTATGTTAATGTATCCTAGCGAATCAAGCATAATTTTCGTTTTTTCTGCCAAAATAGAAATCCTTTCAACCGAATATACCTCTTTGGCTAATTCCGCAAGAATCGCAGTTTGGTATCCCGAGCCTGTTCCTATCTCCAGAACTTTTCCGCCGCCTTTTAACTCTAAACACTGCGTCATCAAAGCAACCATATACGGCTGAGAGATAGTCTGCCCCTCGCCTACGGGAAGAGGATAATCTCCGTATGCATTTGCTAAATTTTCTCGAGGGACAAATTCATGGCGCGGAACCTTCCTAAAAACATTTAACACCCTTTCATCATAAATACCACGAGGGATCAACTGCTCCTCTACCATTCTATTTCTTAATGAAACAGGATCGACTTCTTTCTTCATTTCAAACCCGTCTTTAAAATAAAAACTATAAAACGCAGAGTATCGGCAACCGGATGTATTTGGCTTTTTTCGCCTTTATAGATGGACTTGATGGGAATGGACTTAATTTTAAACCCAGCCCTTGCGGCCTTTATTAATATCTCTGACTCAATCTCAAATTTAGTCGTGGTAAGCGCTATTGCCTTTAAAACATTGGATTTTATCAACCTAAATCCGCATTGGGAATCGGGTAACTTTTGACGGCTAACCAAAGAGATGATCAGCGACATAAACCTATTGGTCAACCGCCTAATCAACGGCATACCTTTGGGATTCCACATCCTATTGCCCAATATAATCTGCGCATCTTCCTCGGCGGCAGCTTTTAAAAAACCCTTAATCTCGTCCGGATTATGTTGCCCATCGCCGTCCATCGTTATAGCATAATCGTAACCTTTATCTAAAATATACCTGAAACCATCGTTTAACGACCTGCCTTTGCCGAAATTTGTTGAGTGCGAAATCACATATGCGCCTTGATGCTCAACTAAATCTTTCGTCCCATCGGTAGAACCGTCATCGACGACAACACAATCTAATCGCAGCGCTTTTATCTCTAGGACGATGGCGCCGATCGTCTTCTCCTCATTATGTGCGGGTATTATGACACAGCCCTTCAAATCATCCTGCCTCTTTTATTGAAACCAGAACCTTCTGAACATAAACCATTGGGACGGATACCGTTTTACGTACTCTTCTATTACTTTGATACAACTTTCAATGATTCGTTGCACATCACTATCGGAATCGCCGGTTGCGGAATAGAAAATCGGTTTTTCAAAAATAAACTGGAAAGTATCGTCAGGCAATCGAATGATAAATGTGGGAACGATAGAAGCGCCTGTCCGAAGACTTAAGGCCGCAGGGCCCTTGGGAATTAAAGAATCCCTGCCGAAAAATTTTACGTGAATTCCGTGATTGGTAAAATCCCTGTCGCCTAAAAGCGCTAACATCTCGCCTTTGGTCAAGCATTCATAACACTTCTTTAGAGCGGCGCCCATTGAAATTACATTCATTCTAGCGGTTTGCCTTTGTTTAATAAAAAAATTGTTTACGAGTTTATTTTTGTGATCTAAAGCTACTGCGTTTAAAGGATAACCGAGCAACGCAACGATGGCGCCGCCTAACTCGTAATTGCCGATATGCGCGGATAATGCTATGACTCCCCTGCCGCGTCTTAATGCTTCGTCTAAATTATTTTTTCCGATCATCTTGACATTGCTTTCGATGTATTTTTTATCCAATTTACTAAACCGAAAGAAATCCACAAGATATTTAGCGAAATTTATAAAAGTATCCTTCGCAAGGCGCCGAAGCATTAAAGCGTCATCGATTTCTAAAACTGCCCTCAAGTTGTCAAGGACTACTTGTCTATCTTTCTTGGAAATATAAAATTGCAATACCGCAAGAAACGTTGCGATCGAATAACCTACCCTTAGCGGCAATAGCAACGCTAATGTTTGGGATATCTTATATATTAAGAATTGGCACATTTTAATATTAACCTTGCAGTCTCAACGGCGGAATTTACGCCAGCAATCCTTTTCGCATTCTGACGCATATGTTCGAGCTTTGCCGGCTGATTAAGAAGCGCCTCGGTTAATACGCCGACGTCTCTCGGAGAATCAGTTTTTATCGCCACGCCTTCTTTTAGCAAGTATTCTGTATTTTTAGCCTCTTGGCCAGGTATGGGCTGTACTATTATCATAGGAAGGTTCTTAGACATCGCTTCGGATATGGTCAGCCCGCCCGGCTTGGTTATAATAAGAGTGGCAACAGACATAAGCTCATCTATATTGGAAACGTACCCATAGATAAAGGAGTTCATCCTAAAAGTGCTCTTCTTTTTCTTCAGCCATCGGAATAGGCGTTCATTAGTTCCAACTACGATTAGCATCTGCACAGGACGACTTATCTTATTTAAAGAGAAGACGACCTCGGGAATAGGCCCCAACCCTTGCCCGCCACCCATTATTAGAATCGTAGGGATCCCTTTTCTCATCCCGATCTTGCTCATAATTTCCTCTGCGTTTAATTTATCTGCGAACTTCGGATCAATGGGTATCCCAAAAGTTCGGATGCGGTCCGCGGAAATTCCGTTTTTTACAAGTTCCTTCATTGCGCTTTCAGAATGGACGATATAATAATCGACGGAATCGAAGACCCAATAGGAATGCGGCGCACAATCCGTCAATACCCCGATTAGCGGAACGTCTAAGCCAAATGAGTTTTTGTAATCGGCAACCATGCCGCAAGGAAAAGCCTGCGTACATACTATGACATCCGGCTTAAAATCATCGAGCAAGGTTTTTAATTTCCCCGAATTGAAGCGATGGATCAAATCGCGTAACTTTGAGATATTACGGAAAACTTTGGGGTTATCGTAGAGATATTCCCAAACCTCCGGGCTGTTCTTAATAACCCCCATGTAAGTCCTGTTGATTACTTTTTCCACTAAGGGGTTGGTATAGTTTAGGGAATTTATATTTAATACCTCAATCGTCGGGTCTAAAATCTCTAACGCCTTTTCCAAGGCAAGCGCAGCCCTATGGTGGCCAGAGCTTATCGATATGTACAATAATAAAACTTTTTTTCTGCCCATTCTTTTATAGCTTTTAACGAAAATGCCCGCCATAAAAATCTGGCGGGCATTTTTAAATAACCACTTTAAAAATAACCTTTAACTTTCAATCTCCAAAACCTTTTTTATCCTCTCAACCGCTAACTTTAATCTCTCCTCCGGTTCAACGAGCGCAAATCTGATAAATCCCTCTCCGTATTCGCCAAAACCGGTACCGGGAGCGACAACTACACCCGCTTCCTCAACTAATAGAGACGCAAATTCCATCGAGGTCAACCCGCTATATTTAAGAGGGATATGGGCCCACACATAAAAGGTTCCACGAGGTTTATCTAAATGCCAACCTATTTTATTCAAACCTTCGATAAATACATCTCTCCTGCGCCTGTAGATTTCAACCGTTTCTTTAACGCAGTCCTGAGGTCCCGTAAGCGCCTTAATCGCCGCAAGTTGAATGGGCCTAAAAATTCCGAAGTCTATATAACTTTTTGTCTTTTCAAGGGAACGAAGCACATTTGCATTACCGACGACAAATCCTATTCTCCACCCAGCCATATTATAAGACTTTGAGAGGGTATGAAACTCGACGCACTTGTCCTTAGCGCCCTTTACCTGTAGGATGCTCGGTGCGACATAACCATCGAATACGATATCGGAATAAGCATTGTCATGAGTAACTATGATATCTTTGTTGCCTGCCCAGCCGACGACGTCTTCAAAAAATCCCAAATCCGCTACCGCGGTAGTAGGATTATGGGGATAACTTATGAATAATATCTTCGCCATCCTCGTAATTTCGCGGCCTAAGGCTTTTAAATCAGGTTTATATCCCCTTTCCTTCGTAATCGGGATGCTATATAAAATTCCGCCGGCCATTATTGGGCCGTTAAAATGGACCGGATATCCCGGGCTTGGGACAAGCGCAATATCGTCGTTATTTAAAAACGTCAAACAAAGATTCGCTATGCCTTCTTTTGAGCCGATTAAAGGCAAGACCTCTGTCCGAGGATCCAAGTCAACGTTGAACCTCATCTTATACCAATCCGCTATTGCCTTTTTTAGAGCTTTCTCTACATCGCCCGTCGGCCTGGAATAACGATGATTAGCCGTTAACTTCGCTTGTTTACAAAGTTCCTCAATAACATGCTTAGGGCTCGGTAGGTCGGGATTGCCCATACCTAAATCAATGACATCGACCCCAATCGACTTAGCCTTTTCTTTCAGTTCATCTATTATGGTAAATAGATATAACGGTAATCGCTTTAACCTATTTGCTTCATGCATCTATTTATTCTTCCTCCTCATCGGAATACCCGCCTTCCTCTTCTACGGTAGCTAGAACCTCGCCGACTTCGACTATATCGCCTTCTTCAAAGAATACTTCAGTCAATACTCCTGAACAAGGCGCCGGCACATTAAAAGTAGATTTATCGGTCGCTATTTCGACTAAATCTTCGCCCTCTTCGATTCTATCGCCCTCCTCGAAATGCCAATATGAAATGGTTGCCTCACTCATCCCTTCGCTGATTTCATTCAGTATTACCTTAACCATCTCCTCCCTCCTTAAAAACTTAAACTCGTCTTCAATAAACTATATGATATGAACTTCTAATGAAAGGTCCGGAACTTACATTTTTGAAGTTTAAATTATACGCTATTTTTTTATATTTTTCAAACATTTTCGGAGATACGAACTCGTATTCCTCTAATTTATCCGGCGCGGGCTTAAGATACTGCCCAAGGGTCATTATATCACAATTTACGCCTTTCAATTCCCGCATAGTTTGAAGCACTTCTTCTTCTGTCTCTCCCAAGCCCAGCAGCAAGCCGCTTTTAGTGGGCACGTCTTTGGATATGCTCTTGGCCTTTCTCAATATCCCCAAGGAGGTTTCGTAGTCCGAAATCGGCTTGACCGACTTATGGAGCCGACGGACCGTCTCAATATTGTGAGCTAAGACATCTATTCCAGCCTCATATATTGTCTTAAGGGATTCATATGAGCCTTTAAAATCCGGGACAAGCACTTCGATCTTTATATCTTCTAATCTGGCGCGTAGATATTTTATTACGCTCGCATAATGGCCTGCCCCGCCATCCGCAAGATCGTCTCTGGTTACAGATGTGATGACTATATATTTTAACTGCAATTGTTTAACGGCTTCATAAATCTTCAGCGGTTCGTCAGGGTCTAGCGCATCGGGGCTACCATTTCTGACGGCGCAAAATCCGCAACTTCGCGTACAAACCGAACCCATTATTATAAAGGTCGCCCTTCCTTTATTAAAGCATTCACATAAATTTGGGCATCGGGCACTCTCGCAAACGGTATTTAGAGAAAAATGTCTTAATACGTCTCGAGTGCGCTCAATTCTATCCGATGATAATATCCTTCGCCTTAACCATTGCGGTTTCGCTATCATTTCTTCTGCCTCAAAAGACCAAGCGCAACCTCTTGAATTCCTTCGGAAAAAGTCGGGTGAGCTTGCACGACATCCGCTAAATCCTTTATCTTTAATTTTCCTCTTATAGCTATGCTTATCGCCCCGATGAGCTCGGAGGCATAATAACCTAAAATTTGCGCTCCTAAAATAACGTCGCTTTTTCTGTCTGCTACGAGTTTTACAAAACCTTCGGTCTCGCCCTGCGTCTGGGCCCTGCCTAAGCCGGCAAAATGAACTCGGCCGATGCGCACGTCTAAACCGCGTTTTGTGGCCTCACCGGAATTCAACCCAACGCTTGAAACTTCGGGTAAGGAATAAACACAGAGAGGAACGATGGTATAATCCATAGCAACCTTCTCGCCTAGAGCATTCCTCGCCGCAAACCTTCCTTCCGCTGAAGCGATATGGGCTAAGTTATATTTACCTAAACAGTCACCAGCAGCGAATATATTCGGCAAATTCGTCTCTAAATATTCGTTTACTAAAAGGCGGCCGTCGTTGCTAGCGACGCCTAATTTCTCAAGGCCTAAGCCATTAATATTTGCCGTCCTGCCGATTGAAACCAAAATTACCTCTGATTCTATCGAATTAACGTCCCAAGAGGTGACGGCGGTTTTTACATTAATGCCTCTTTTTTGGAAAATCCCCTCCAGCCTGTTCGAAATCTCGCTGTCTTCCTGCGGAAGTATCCTGTCCAGCAATTCTATAAGCGTTACCTTCGCTCCAAAAGCCGAAAAGAAAGATGCGAATTCGCATCCTATGGGGCCGCCGCCTATGATAACCATATCTTTGGGCATCTTCTCTAAATCTAAAATGTTCTCTGAATAGAATATCCTTTTGTTATCTTCTTTTACAGAACGTAAAGTCTTCGGTAACGAGCCTGTCGCAATAATAAATGAACGCGCTTTTATTTTATTCTCTCCGACCGAGACCTGTTCGCTGTCTAAAAAAAGTGCCTCGCCTTTTATAACAGCGATCTTTTTTGACCTTAACGATAATTCAGCCTGTGCCTTGAGACGAGCAACGGATTCGGTAGCATGGCGTCTTATATTAGAAAGATTAAATGAAATATTTTCATAACCTATTCCAAATGCATCAGAGCGCCTTAACTCATCGTAAAGTAAAGCGGACTTAAGGTAGGCTTTTGTGGGAATACAGCCTCTATTTAAACATATCCCGCCGATTGCCTCTTTTTCAACGACTAAAACCTTCGCTCCCCGGGATGACGCTTCAGCCGCTGCCGAAATCCCGGCAGGTCCAGCTCCTATAATACATATGTCATATTCTTCCATTATCAAAGGCTCTTACGAAGTAGCCCTATGATTGCATCTGCCATCTCGCGAGTTCCTACGGCGGTGGGGTCGTCTCGGGTAGGTTTTAAATCATAGGTAACATACCTACCTTCTTTAATAACTTTTTTGACGGCATTTTCCAGCCTATCTGCGGCATCTTTTTCGCCTAAATGACGAAGCATAAGGACTCCTGAAAGAACCATCGCGGTCGGATTTACTTTATTTAAACCCCTGTATTTCGGAGCGCTGCCATGGGTCGCTTCAAAAACCGCTGCATCGCTGCCTATATTAGCCCCCGGCGCAACTCCCAAACCACCGATCAAACCGGCGCAGAGATCGGATACGATATCACCGTATAGGTTAGGCAATACCAATACGTCATATTCCTCGGGCCTCTGAACCAACTGCATACATAAATTATCGACTATTCTATCCTCAAACGATATTTTGTCCGTGTATCTCTGCGCGACCTGTCTTGCCGTTTCAAGAAATAATCCATCGGTGGCTTTCATGATATTCGCTTTATGGACACAGGTCACTTTTTTTCTGTTATTTTTAACGGCGTATTCAAAAGCGAATTTAACTATTCTTTCCGTGGCGAATTTAGTGATTGGCTTTATGCTTATGGCCGAATCGCTCTTTAGTTTTCTATTTGAAACGGAATTTATGACATCGATTATCTTTTTGGAATCGTCTGTGTTTTGATTAAATTCTATTCCGGCGTATAGGTCTTCGGTATTCTCACGGACTATTACGATATCTACTTTTTTATAATTGGACCTTACGCCCTCGTAAAGGACGCAGGGACGAAGGCAAACGTATAGCTCTAGCGCCCTCCTTAACTCGACGTTTACGCTCCTAATTCCGGTTCCTACCGGCGTTGTTATGGGGCCTTTTATGGCTACTTTATTCTTTTTTATCGACGACAAAACATTCTCCGGCAGCGGCGTGCCGTACTTTTCCATAACATCTATACCCGCGTCAAAAACCTCCCCCTCTATGTCAACGCCCGCCGCTTCGATACAGCGCCTTGTCGCCTCGGAAAGCTCAGGTCCAACCCCATCGCCTGGAATAAATGTAATTTTGTGTTTCAATATTACTCCTCCTTTAAATAGCCTTAAGCCAATCCGCTATCCTTTGTAAGCCTTTTTCGATATCTTCGATTGCAGTTGCGAAACTCAGCCTTATATGCGTATTCCACCCGAAGGGCTCGCCCGGAATAACGGCTACTTTAGTTTCTTCCAAAAGTCTTCTTGCTAATTCGAGGGACTCCATCTTTGTCTCTGATATATCGCAAAATGTGTAGAAGGCCCCCTTCGGATTAACGCAGGAAATGCCTCTTGTGCCATTTATTTTTTTAACCATAAAATCGCGCCTCTTCTTGAATTCCCCGACCATCTTACCGATACAAACCTGGTTGCCGTTTAACGCTTCCAAAGCCGCTTTCTGGGAAACAGAGGCAGGATTTGAGGTTGAATGGTCTTGCAACCTTCCGATTGCAGAAGCCAATTCCTTATTCGGTGCCGCAAGATATCCGATGCGCCAGCCGGTCATAGCGTATGACTTAGAAACTCCGTTCACGACAAACGTCAAATCGCAGGCGTCTTTACCCAATGAAGCAAATGAGATATGTTTTTCGTTATCGTATATTAATTTTTCATAGATTTCGTCGGAAATAACGGCGATTTTTTTATCGATTAATAATTCGGCGATATTTTCTAATTCGGCCTTATTGTACACGGAGCCGGTAGGATTCGAGGGGCTATTTAGAATAAACGCCACCGTCTTTTTTGTAATGGCTCTTTTAAGTTCGTCCCGTCTTACCTTAAATTCATCGGTTTGTCTAGTTTTTAATATAACCGGCACGCCGCCAGCCAACCGCACCATCTCGGGATAACTCACCCAGTACGGCGAAGGAATTATGACTTCATCGCCTTCGTCGCAAATAACCTGGAGTATATTGTATAGAGAATGCTTGGCGCCGCAGGAAACGATTATCTGTTCCGGTTTATACTCAAGGCTATTTTGCCGAAGGAATTTTTCGCAAATCGCATTTTTAAGTTCGGGAATGCCGGAAGTGGCGGTATATTTTGTAAAACCGCTTTCGATAGCTTTAATAGCGACCGATTTAATGTGCGAAGGCGTGTCGAAATCCGGTTCACCCGCGCCGAAACTTACAACATCTTCGCCCCGTTGCTTCATTTCCTTCGCCTTTGCGGTAATCGCAAGCGTAGGAGATTCCTTCACCTCTTGTATCCGTTTTGCGATTTTCATCGTAATTTACCGATAGTAAGTTTATACAATAAGCGGAGACAAAAGTCAAAATATTTTTATTAGGGACACATCCTATTTTTGCAAGTCGGAAATTGGGATGTGTCCCTAATTTATTTGGTTCTGCCTTTGAAAAATTTGCGGAGGGTGCCTAAGAAACCTGCGGGGGCTTTAGGAGTCGGCCTTTTCTCTTTTTCCTTTTCTCTCTTCGGAGGAACGCGTTTTACGGGCGTAACCTCTTTTGGCTTCTCGGCCGGGGGCGGCACAACTTCTTTTGGCGCTGTCTCTTTTAATTCTGGAGATGGCTTTTCTTTCTCAATCTTTTCCTTTTTAGGTTTAACTTTCGGCGCAATTATTTTCTTTTCCGTTAATTCTAATATCCCTAATTGCGCGCCATCGCCTTTTCTTGTGCCAGAGCGCATTATCCTGGTATAGCCGCCATTGCGATTTTTAAAAAGCGGGGCAATTTCTTTGAATAATTTCGCGGTCAGTTCTCTGTCGTGAAGAATGGCAAAAACTAAGCGTCGGGAATGCAAACTATCTTTTTTCCCAAAGGTGATCAGATTATCCGCTAACTTTCTGACTTCCTTCGCCTTAGCTATAGTTGTCTCTATCCTTTGGTGGGCAAAGAGCCCTTTGAGTAAATTACGAAAAAGGGCATCCCTTTCCGACGCGGTCCTGCTTAGTCTTCGCGTTCTTCTTCTGTGTCGCATATATATTTATACCCCGCTATTCCTTCTTTAATAATTTTTTATCGATTTTAATGCCGAGGGATAACCCCATTCTGCTGATTATCTCTTGGATTTCGGCGAGTGATTTTTTGCCGAAATTCCGATACTTTAACATCTCGGCTTCGGTCTTCTGAACCAATTCCCCAATCGTGCGTATCTTCGCTTCCTTAAGGCAATTTGCGCTTCTAACCGAAAGCTCTAATTCAGAAACCGGCATTCTCAGTTTTGTATATAATTCTTCATCTACTTTGACCTGTTCCTCTTCCTCTTCTTTTGGAAGTTTCCCAAAATTTACGAAGATATCCAAATGTTTTTGCAGAATGTGCGAAGCGTATAAAAGCGCATCCTTTGGGCTTATGCTTCCGTTGGTCCAAATCTCCAATATCAGTTTATCGTAATCGGTAATCTGCCCGAGGCGCGTATTCTCTACATGAAAATTTACCTTGATAACCGGAGTAAAGACCGAATCTATCGGGATTACGCCTATCGGCTGACCTTCTTTTTTGTTCTTCTCGGCGGGATAATAGCCTCTTCCTCTTCCGACCTCCATCTCGATATGGAATTTCGTATTCTTCGTTAGAGTGGCTATTAGCAAATCCGGATTTATAATTTCTATCGTCTCGTCGCGGATTATATCCTCCGCGTTGACTTCGCCCTTCTTATCAGCCTTGATCTCGATGACCTTGCGCTGTCTTGAATGGGACCGCAGAATAAGCTTTTTTATGTTCAAGATAATCTCGGTCACATCTTCGACGACGCCGGGAATAGATGAGAACTCGTGATGAACCGAATCTATTTTTACTGAAGTAACGGCGCTTCCTTCTATCGACGAGAGCAATATCCTTCTGAGCGCATTTCCTAAAGTCGTGCCGTATCCGCGCTCGAACGGTTCGGCGATGAACTTACCGTATGTCTCCGTAGAAGTAGATTCCTCGCAAACCAACTTCTTCGGCATTTCAAAATCTTTCCATGCAATCCCCATATTGTTTTACCCTCCTACTTCGAGTATAACTCAACTATTAACTGTTCTTGAATCGGGAATCCTACGTCATCCCTCTCAGGGAACTTTACTACCTTTGCTTCCAAATTATTCGGGTCCACCTCTAACCACCTTGGCAAACCCTTTTCTTTCGTAATCTCAATATTATCTTTGACGCGTTTAATCAAACCTTCTGAATTAACTATCTTCATCGAATCGCCGATTTTGACCGAATAAGACGGGATATCTATAACCCGGCCATTGACTCGAAGGTGTCCGTGAGATACGATTTGACGCGCCTCTGCTCTTGAAAGCGAAAAACCCGCACGAAAGAGAACGTTATCTAATCGCCTCTCTAATAATTGTAACAGAATTTCTCCGGTAATCCCCTTAGACTTCTCGGCGATTTTAAAATACCGCCTAAACTGACGTTCGAGAATCCCATAAATTCTCTTTACCTTCTGTTTCTCTCTTAACTGAATGCCGTAATCGGATAATTTAATCCTGCTCTGCCCGTGTTGACCGGGGGCATATTCCCGACGGGAGATTGCGCATTTTTCGGTATAGCAGCGAGAGCCTTTTAAAAAAAGTTTTGCGCCTTCTCGCCTACATAATCTGCATACGGCGTCCTCATATTTCGCCATTACTTATACTCTCCTTCTCTTCGGTGGCCTGCAACCATTATGCGGAATCGGCGTAACGTCTTTGATCAATGATATCGATAATCCCGCTGCCTGAAGCGCTCGTATCGCTGATTCGCGACCGGCGCCCGGACCTTTTACGTAGACCTCAACTTCTTTGACGCCGTGTTCCATTGCCTTTTTAGCGGCGGCTTCTGCCGCAACTTGAGCCGCAAACGGCGTAGATTTTTTTGACCCGGAAAATCCCGATGAGCCGCTTGAAGCCCATACAATTGCATTGCCCGCCTTATCCGTAATCGTTATTACAGTATTGTTAAACGTCGCTTGAATGTGAGCTACGGCGCTGGGGATATTCTTCGCAACCTTTTTCTTGGCTTTCTTCACCTTCTTCTTCTCTTCAACCATCTTTGCTCCTTTTTAGGACGAACAAATATCTTTTAACGAATTACTACGTGCCCGGCTTGGTCTCCTTCTTCTTAAGTGCGACCGCCATCCTGCGCGGGCCTTTTCTGGTCCTGGCATTCGTACGTGTCCTTTGACCGCGGACGGGCAGGCCTCTCTTATGCCTTAAACCTTTATATGCACCGATGTCCATTAGCCTTTTCACATTCTGAGAAATCTCTCGTCTTAAATCACCTTCGACTTTATATTCCTTCTGTACGACCGATGTTATGCGGGACACCTCTTCATCGGTCAAATCTTTGGCGCGAGTATCAGGATTGATATTTGCTTCTTTTAAAATTTTGTTAGATAAAGCCCTGCCTACCCCGTAGAGGTAAGTCAAAGCAATTTCAATCCTCTTTTCTTTGGGAATGTCGACACCTAAAATCCTCGGCATTAAAACCTCCTAATTAAAATTTACCCTTGACGCTGCTTATGCTTAGGGTTAGAACAAATTACGTAAACAATACCTTTTCTTTTGACAATCTTGCATCTCTCGCAAATTCTTTTTATGCTCGAACGGACTTTCATTTTATTTCACCCTGAATGTAATCCTGCCCCTTGTTAAATCGTATGGAGAAAGCTCAAGTTTAACCCTATCGCCGGGTAAGATACGAATAAAATTCATTCTCATCTTTCCCGATACATGAGCCAGTACCTTATGACCGTTATCCAATTCTATGCGAAACATCGCATTCGGAAGTGCTTCAACCACCACGCCCTCAACTTCTATAGGTTCTTCCTTCGCCATTTAGTTAATATCTCCGAGCCCTCTTCGCTAACATAAACAGTATGTTCGAAGTGGGCCGATAATTTCCTATCCTTTGTAACCGCCGTCCATCCATCCTCTAAAATCTCCGCCTTAAACGTACCCGCATTGACCATCGGTTCAATCGCAAATACCATTCCGGGCTTTAAAGTCGGCCCCATACCGGCTTCGCCGAAATTCGGTATCTGCGGATCTTCGTGCATTTTCGTGCCTATACCGTGACCGACGAATTCGCGCACTATCGAAAAACCGTTTGATTCGACATAGGCCTGAATCGCATTCGATATATCAGAGAGCTTATTGTTTGGCCTTGCCTTTTCAATCCCCTCGTAAAGCGACCCTTCAGTTACGGTAAGCAACCTCTTCGTCTCGTCTGAAATTTCGCCTACCGGAAATGTTATAGCGGCGTCTCCGTAATAACCGTTCAATTTAACACCGACATCAACGGAGATTATATCACCTTGCCTTAAAACCTGCTTTCCGGGAATCCCGTGAACGATGACCTCGTTTATGGACGTGCAAATATTTCCGGGAAATCCCCTATAACCCTTAAAAGCGGAAACTCCGCCTTGTTGCAAAATATAATCGCCTGCCAATTCGTCCAATTCCAAAGTCGTAATCCCAGGTTTTATCTTGGGTTCTAAAAATTCCAAGGTCTTTACGACGATGAGGCAGGCCCCTTTAATTTTGGCTACCTCCGCTTTAGACTTTAACGTTATCATTTATGGCATCAAAACATTAACTTAGTAACTTCTCTTTGAGAAAGAGCTCGCTTAAGTATGTATGGACATCATCTACATCCAGATCGCCTGAGACGGTCTGCAATTTGTCTTTATCTTCATAATAACTTATTATCTCTGGCACGGTATTATCGTAAACAGCTATCCTTTTACGCACCGTCTCTTCCTTATCATCATCCCGCTGATAAAGTTCTTCGCCGCAAAGGTCGCATTTTCCGGGTACTTTTGGCGGAATATTCTTTATATGATAATTTGCGCCGCAATTTTTGCATACCCTTCTACCCGAGAGCCTGCTGATTATCGTGTCGACGGATGTCTTAAAATATATGGTCAAGTCTATCGGACATTTAAGCTCGCCCAACGTCTTATCCAACGCTTCTGCCTGTGCCCGCGTCCTCGGGAAGCCGTCTAAGATAAATCCTTTCCGGCAATCGGGTTTCGCGATGCGCTGCGCAACTATTTCAATCACGATGCCATCCGGGACCAATTCTCCCCGGTCCATATATCCCTTTGCCTTTATCCCGATCGGAGTTTTGCCTTTTACCGCATCACGTAAGATATCTCCGGTCGAGATATGCGGTATTTTAAATTCATCAGAAAGAACCTTTGCCTGCGTGCCTTTTCCCGCGCCAGGGGGACCAAGCAGGACTAACCTCATCTAATTCTCGCTTTCAACTTGCCGCCTTTCATAAAACCTTCGTAATGGCGCATAAGCAAAAACGACTCTATCTGTTTCATAGTATCCAGCATAACGCCTACTATGATTAAGAGCGCCGTACCGCCGAAGAAACTCGCAACCAAATACGGAACTTTAAGCCATCTGCCGACAAAATCCGGCAGGATCGCAATTATTGCCAAAAATATAGCGCCGGGTAAAGTAACGCGATTCAATATAAAATTAAAGAAATCTTCGGTCGGTTTTCCCGGCCTGATTCCAGGAACGAATCCGCCGTACTTCTTCATATTATCCGCCAGGTCCCGAGGGTTTAATGTAACGGCGGTATAAAAATAAGTAAAAAATATTATTAGAATTGCATATAAAATGGTATAAAGCCATCCGCCGTTCTGAATCCACCCTAATACCGTCTTAACCGCCGGATTGGGCACAAATTGCGCAATAGTCGCCGGAAACAGGATTATCGATTGGGCGAAGATGATCGGAATAACTCCTGCCTGATTGACCCTCAGCGGTAGATACGTGCTCTGTCCTCCGTAAACTTTTCTACCGACTATGCGTTTGGCATACTGCACTGGGATACGCCTTTGCGCCTGCGTAATAAGGATAACGGCTATTATAACGCCGACCATCATCGCACCCATCAAAACCAATGTAAACGGTTCGAGTTGCCTCTTAGAGGGCGAAAACGGCGAGGTAAGAATAACTAACTGATGAATAGCCGTCGGAATCCTTGAAACTATCGAAGCGGTAATTATAAGGGACATGCCGTTTCCAATTCCGCGTTCCGTTATTTGTTCGCCGAGCCACATTATAAAAGCGGTTCCGCTTACCAAGGTAATCATCGTAATAAACCGAAAAGTCCAACCAGGGGTTTGAACTATATGCATCCCTCCTGTGACCGTAAGGCCTTCGAGCCAGAGGCTTGTAAATAAAGCTTGTATTCCTCCAATCACAAGCGTTCCATATCGCGTGTATTGAGTTATGATTCTGCGGCCGTGTTCTCCACCCTCCTTTGCTAATTTTTCAAAATAGGGAAAGGCAAAACATAGCAGCTGCATAATAATGGAACTGGAGATATACGGCATGATGCCGAAGGCGAAGATGGTCATCTGCGACATGGCTTGCCCCGTAAACAAATCCATTATATCGAAAAGCGTCCCCCCTAATCTTTTCGATTCCGATTCTATATATTGAGAAAGAGCATGTCCGTCGATTCCCGGCGTCGGTATATATCGCCCTAGGCTATAAACTGCCAGTAAAGCAACCGTTATAAGCAGTTTTTTCTTTAACTCGGGAATCTTTAATATATTAGCTAACGCCTGCAACATATTATTTTATTATCTCGGCAAGGCCGCCCGCCTGTTTTATCTTCTCTATAGCGCTAGACGAAAAGGCATGCGCCTTTATCGTAATCGGCTTAGAAATTCCTCCGTCACCTAAAATTTTAACGGGCTTTTTTTCGTCTTCGATAAGCCCTTCTTTCAATAATTCCGCGGGCCCTACAACAGAATTTTCTTTGAACGCTTTTATCTGAGCTAAATTTACTATCTGATATATTTTTTTGAATTTGCTCGTAAATCCTCTCTTAGGAATCCTACGGACAAGAGGCATTTGACCGCCCTCAAAACCTATCCTAATGCCATGCCCGGATCTCGCCCTCTGCCCTTTCTGACCCCGAGTCGAAGTTTTGCCGTGACCGGAACCCGAACCTCTGCCAACTATCTTTTTCTTTTTCGTCGCCCCTTCTGGGGCGTGTATCTCGCCTAACCTCACTTAGCACCTTCTCCTTTTCTGGTTAAATTTCTAAGTCCCTCAACCGCAGCTTTGATTACATTTACGCCATTATTTGACCCTAACGACTTTGAAAGGATATCCTTAATTCCAGCCGCGTCGCATAACGCACGCACAGGACCGCCCGCAATTACGCCGGTTCCTGGGGACGCCGGTTTTAATAACACTTTTCCGGCGCCATACTTTCCGATTACTTCGTGAGGAATCGTCGTTCCGACAATCTGAACCTCGAATAAATTTTTTCTCGCGTCGATCAAGCCTTTTCTTATCGCCTCTGAAACTTCGTTTGCTTTCCCATAGCCGAAACCGACCTTTCCCTTCCCGTCCCCAACCACGATTAACGCGCTGAAAGAAAGCTTCTTGCCGCCTTTCGTAACTTTAGCCACCCTATTTATGGTTAAAACCTTCTCCGTTAATTGCGTACCCTGGATTCTCTCTTCAGCCAATTTGCTCTCCTGAAATTTATTTAGAATTCCAAACCCGCTTTCCTGGCAGCTTCGGCTAACGCCTTTACCCTGCCGTGATAAAGATATCCGCCTCTGTCAAAAACGACTTTCTTGATACCTTTTGCCTGCGCTTCTTTAGCGAATATTTCTCCTAAAATTTCGGCGGCCTTTACGTTTCCGCCATTCTTTGATTTAGCTATGAAATCTTTATCGAGCGTCGATAACGAATATAAAGTTTTGCCTTCTGCATCGTCTATCAGCTGTATGAATAGATTTTTTAGGCTCCTGTGAACAGAAAGGCGGGGTTTTTCTTTAGTCCCTCTGATGTATCTGCGTATTCTATGATGGCGTTTTAATCTGCCTAATTCTTTTTTAACGGTGGTTCCCATTAGGTGACTGCCTTTCCTACCTTTTTCCTCACATACTCACCCACGTATCTTATGCCTTTGCCCTTATACGGTTCGGGCGGATAAATTGCCCTTATTTCAGCTGCGACTTCGCCGACCTTCTGTTTATCTATCCCTTTAACGACTACCTGCGTCGGTTTCGGCGTCTCAATAACTATGCCCTCCGGAATATGAAATTCGACGGGATGAGAAAACCCGAGTTGCATAACTAACTTTTTCCCGCTAACCTGCGCCCTGAAACCCACTCCTATTATTTCAAGCTCCTTTTGAAAACCCGAGGTCACGCCTATTATCATATTATTTATTAAAGTTCGGGTCAGGCCATGCAATGACATAACCGATTTATCATCGGACTTTCCGGAAACGATGATCTGTTCTTCCTTCGCTTCGGCTTTTATGTCCGGATGCATCTCGAAGACCAATTTTCCTTTTGGGCCCTCGACGGAAACCGTGTTTCCGTTTATGCCGACTTTTACATTATTGGGAATCACAATCGGCTTCTTGCCTATCCTTGACATTTCTTAACCCTTACCATACGTAACATAAAATTTCCCCGCCGATTTTTAACTCGCGCGCCTCTCTATTCGTCATGATGCCTTTTGAGGTAGAGATGATTGCGATGCCTAATCCTCGCAAAACATTCGGAATTTTCTTAGTGGGTCTGTAAACCCTTAATCCGGCCCTTGAAATTCTCTTTAAATTTGTTATGGCTCTACGGGTTCCGATATATTTCAGGTATACTCTAATTAAATTTACCTTTGAGGCGTCCAGCGGCTTAAAATCTGCGATGTAACCTTCTCTTTTTAATATGGTTAAAATCTCTTTGTTCATTTTGGAAGATACCACATCTACCTTCTCTTTTTTTACACGAGAGGCATTTCTAATCGACGTCAATAAATCTGCTATGGGATCTGTTCTGCTCATCTTAGCCCTCTTTCTACCAACTCGCTTTAGTCACCCCGGGTATTTCGCCTCGGGACGCCAATTCTCTAAAACAGATGCGGCAGAGCTCGAATTTCCTCAAATAACCGCCTGACCTTCCGCAAAGGCGGCATCTATTATAT
>CAZXJX010000003.1:11859-39675 GCA_964641235.1 uncultured Planctomycetia bacterium | reverse complement strand
TCAGACGGAAAATATTCTACTTTTAAACCTAAATCTTCTAATCCCTCCTTCGTCTTAGGCCCTATGGCGCAAATCCTTGGGCCCTTTAACTCCCGTATATCTTTGCCCAAAGCGTTTAACCTGCGTAACGTATACTCGATACCGTTAGCGCTTGTAAAAATAAGCCATTCGTAATTTTGAAAATCATTTATCTTGCTGTCAAATTCCGAATAGTCGCTCAGAGGTTTTATCTGGATAGTTGCCAATTCGACAGGATATGCGCCTTCATTTTCCAAAAGAGATGACAATCTGCCGTTTCCCTCCTCCATCCGCGTCACGAGGATCCTTTTGCCGAACAACGGCTTTCGCTCAAACCAATTCAATGCCTTTCGAAGCTGCACTACTTCTCCGACGACTATTATTGAAGGGGGCTCTACTTTTTCTTTCTTTGCATCTTTTGCGACGTCTTTTAAAGTCGATACCAAAGTCCTCTGCTCGGGTAATGTTCCCCACCTAATAATCGCAACCGGAGTATCTTTATCCTTGCCGTTTTTCAATAAGGAATCGGTTATCATATTCAAATTCTTAACGCCCATCAAAAATACCAGCGTTCCGTCGCACTTCGCCAATTTCTCCCAATCTATTGCCAATTCTTTTTTCTTAGGGTCTTCCTGGCCCGTTACAAATGTGCAGACAGAACTGAAACGCCTATCGGTAAGCGGAATTCCTGCGTATGCGGGGACTGCAATGGCAGAAGTTATTCCGCTTACAACTTCAAACGGTACCTTTGCCCTTGCTAAAGTTTGGGCTTCTTCGCTACCTCTTCCGAATACGAGAGGGTCTCCCCCTTTTAATCTTACAATTACCTTGCCACCTTTCGCCTTTTTAATCAAAAGGGCGTTTATCTTATTTTGCGGGAGAGTATGTTTTCCGCCTTTTTTCCCGACATAAATTACTTCGCATCGTTGCGATTTATATCTCAGAACCTCCGGATTTACGAGGTGGTCATATAATATGCAATCCGCGTCCTTCAGGCATTCAACCGCCTTTAACGTGATTAACTTCGGATCTCCCGGGCCTGCGCCGACGAGGTAAACTTTGCCTCTCATTCTAATAAATCCTCGCATCCTTTCTCGCGAAACAGAAGCGCTAATTTCTTCCCCAAAAGAACCGCCTCTTCCTTGCCGCCTTCAATCTTATCCTCAATTTTTTTACTTCCGTCTTTTGAAAGGAGCCGCGCTTGTAATTTTAATTTTTTGCCCTCAACTTCCCCTACGCAACCGAGGGATATTTGACAACCGCCGCCTAACCCTTCTAATAAAGAACGTTCGGCAGAAATGGCAAGACGCGAATTTAAATCATCTAGAGGTCTTAGAAGCTCTCTGATTTCAGCGTCTCTGTCTCTTGTTTCGATTCCTAACGCGCCTTGTCCGGCCGCAGGCAACATCAATTCAAAAGGGATAACATCAATATCCAAATCTTTCTTTAAGGACAGCCTATTTAACCCGCAGACCGACAATACTATCGCATCCAAAGGCGGCGTCTTATACCTGAAGTCATCCTTTTTGCCAAACAACTTGTCTATCCTGGTGGTTATGTTCCCTCTGATATCCACGATTTCAAAATCGCTTCTGTAATTTAAAAGCTGGGCACGCCGACGTAAACTGCCGGTGCCTATCCTCGCTTTGCTTCGTAGCTCGCTTAGCCGGTTTTTACCTTTCGTTATCAGGCAATCGTGCGGGTCTTCTCTCTTAGTTATCGACGCGAGCGTAATACCTTTGGGTAAATCCGTAGGCAGGTCTTTCATGCTATGGACGGCTAAATCTATTTCGCCGTTTATCAGGGCCTCTTCTATCTCCTTCGTAAAAAGGCCCTTGCCGCCGATCATCGTCAAGGGCTCATCTTTTAATTTATCGCCTTCGGTCTTTATTATCTTAATCGGAAATTCACAATCCGGATGTAAATCCTTAAGCGCCGACCTTATTCCTTCCGCCTGTGCTAATGCGAGTTCGCTGCCGCGAGAGCCGATAATAACTTTTTTCATCTTAAAAATATTAAACCGTCAATTACCTTTTAAAAATTCCAGGACCTTCTCGTCTATCAACTTCGTACTTTTCTCAAGTTCGGCTCTTCGCTTATTGATATTTTCCTCGGCTAAATTCTTAAGATCGTCTATGTTATAAAGATACACATCCTCGAGCGAACCCACTCCGGGGTCTACGTTTCGAGGGACGGAGATATCTATTATAAAAATCGGACGGCCGTGTCTTTTGTGCATAACATCTTTGATTTCGTCCGTTGTAATCAAAAAATGCGGAGCGCTCGTTGAGCTTATCAAAATATCTACATTCGCCATTTCGTTGAAAGATTCATCAAGTTTTACCGCCCTGCCTTCGAATACGGAAGCCAACTCAACTGCGCGGTCATATGAACGGTTTGAAACAAGGATGGATTTGATGCCGCGCGAAATTAAATATTTCGCGGTCGACTCGCCCATCTTTCCCGCTCCAAGAATCATAATGGCCTTCTCTGATAAGTCTTCAAATATCTTTTTCGCAAGCTCACAGGCAACGGAACTAACTGAAATTCCGCCTTTGCCTATCATGGTTTTAGTACGGATTTCCTTCGCAACGTTGAATGCTCTTTGAAAAAGGGGATTTAAGATTTTGCTGGTCATTCCTGCCGACCTTGCGGTTTCGTAAGCGCTTTTAACCTGGCCTAAAACCTCGGTCTCGCCGATAACCATAGAATCCAAACCGCTGGCAACAGAAAAGAGGTGCCTGATGCTCTCGGGCTCGGAGTGGAAATACAAGCCCTCTCTAAAATATGCAAGGTCTATGCCGTGAAACTCCTTTAAAAATTCAAACAGAGCATCCTTGATATCTTTGGAGCCGTTGGTAGCTATATAAACCTCGACACGGTTACATGTAGAAAGTATTACGCCTTCATCGACCGAAAGCCTTTCTTTCAGCAACCTAAACGCCTCGGGTATTCTCGACGGAGGAAAAGCCAGTCTTTCCCTTATCTCAAGAGGCGAAGTCTTATGATTCAATCCAAAAACCGCGACCTTCAAATGAAACCTCCGAAAACACTAAATATATACGTGGCTACCGCCTAAGATGTAATTTACTCCGATAAACGTAAATAAGATAAATAGGAATCCCAATATCGAAAGCAATATCATCCTGCGCCCCCTCAGAGTCGATGTGGCGCGTACCCATAACAAAAAGGCGTATATCCCCCAGGTTGCGGCGGTCCAAACCTCTTTCGGGTCCCAATTCCAAGTCCTTCCCCAAATCGGCTTCGCTAGAAAAAACCCAACGACTACTCCGATGGTAAATAAAGTAAAACCTATCGCGATTGCCCAGTAGTTTATCTTATCCAAAACCTCAAGAGAGGGGGAGTTATCCTGAAGCACATTGGGAACCTTCTTCTTTAATTGCCTTTCCTCGATGAGATAAACTATCCCGCTTACAAAGGCAAGCAAAAAAGCGATATAACTAAGCAGCGCAAACAAAATATGAATTACAAATTTATAATGCGGAATTTGTTGCATGTTACTCCTGCGATTAAAAAATCGGAATCAGCCTGCGAGGTTTGAGTAGAACCGCGCCTCTTTATTTAAAGAGGTATTGGGCTTTTCTTTATTTCGGAAGGCCTCTTTAAACGCTTTAAAGGGCAATTTTGAAAATGCGAGTGCAATAGCTAACAGGATATTCCCTTTAAGGAACTGCCTTCGCGTTAAACCGAATTTGACATCTACTCCCATCTTACAACTCCCATGTTCCTGGTATCTTATGCCCGCAGAATTTACACTTTCCGTCAACAATGTTATATTCTAACACAGAATACCCCACGCGTCTAACTAAAATTTTGCCGTCTTTCGGGCAATAGGTGTTGTTACCTTCGTGTCCGGGGACGTTTCCTACATATGTATAATGGACGCCTTTGGCGCGCGCCATCTGCCATGCCATATCCAACGTCTTTACAGGGGTAGGCGGCAGATTTTTCAGTTGATATTGCGGCCAAAATCTCGAAAAATGTAACGGCACTTCAGCTCCCATATTATCCAGCACCCAATCGATAAGGCGGCTTACCTCCTCTTCCTTATCATTCAGGGTAGGGACTATCAAATTCGTAATCTCAATCCAAACGCCTTTCTGTTTTAATATCCTAAGACATTCCTGAACAGGCGCTAACTCCGCAGAACATACGTCTCTATAAAATTCTTCCGTTATCCCTTTTAAATCCACATTTGCGCCGTCTATCAATTGGCACAGTTCCAACAAAGGCTCGGCTTCGATAAAGCCGGCGGTAACCCAGATATTTTTTATCCCCTTTTGATGCGCGATCTTGCAGGTATCGACCATATACTCGTAAAATATCGTAGGCTCGGAATAGGTGTAGGCTATAGTTTTACATTTATATTCCAAGGCGCCTTTTACTACTTCTTCGGGCGATAAATCATAATTTTTTGTCTTCTCCGGTTCAACCTGCGATATCTGCCAATTCTGGCAGAACCTGCAATGTAGGTTGCAGCCTGCGGTTGCAATGGAAAACGAAGCGCTCTGAGGATACATATGAAATATCGGCTTCTTCTCGATGGGATCTATGTGGACGGCGCAGGGTTTTCCGTAGACGAGCGTCTTTAGTTTTCCTTCTAAATTTACCCTTACCCTGCAATCGCCCTTTTCGCCTTCGCGAAGTTCACACCTTTTCTTGCATAATAGACATCTAACAACTTTTGCCTTCGACATATTTATTTCGTATTTAAGGTCTCGTAATATTTTGCTTCGGCGGGTATAAGCCCTGCATCGTTTATCGCTTTTAAAACCGCCTTTACGTCAACCTCTCTATATTGCGGCGGCGGGATAAGCGCGCTCTTTATGTTTGCGCCGATAATGCCAACGGTCATCGCTACCGCGACAACCAAAATGGTATTTAATAATAAGCTTCTTTTCTTTCCTTCGGCCATCTTAAATAAATAGGGACACATCCCATTTTTCCCGAGGTCTTTCATTAGAAAAATGGGATGTGTCCCTATTTTACCTGCTTTCTACGACTTCGTCAACCCCGCACCTTTTGGCTAACGCTGTCCTTGCGGAAATGCAAAAGGTGCGGGGTCAACCTTATAACTTTCTCAGGGCAGGCGTGGGCGCATTCGAGGCAGGAGATACATCTTGAGTAATCGAAGTTCAGCCTTTCTTCAGGAGGACCATCTTTAAGTTCACCTCGATATTCTATCGCTTCGGTTGGGCAGGCCTTTACGCAAAAAGCGCAGCCCGTGCATCCGGAAGAGGCTTTCACTTTATAAATTCCGATTTTGTTCAGCCACCCAAATATAACTCCAACCGCGCACAGATACTTACAGAAAAAACGCGAATTGAATAATGATGCGATGCCAATCGTCGCTAAATAAATCCATGCAACTAAAGTGCCTGTCCTTGCAAATAGCGTAGCGAATGGCTCAAAATTTGAGATGTTTGGGTTATTTAGCGCTATCGTCATTACGCCGACGAAAAATAAGATGCCTACTCTCATATCGCCAAATCTATTTTTTACGTCGCGCGATAATCTAACTTCGCCTTTTGTACAGCTCTTGACCAATTCCAAAGCCGCGCCAAAAGGGCATATCCAACCGCAAAAAAATCCGATAACGATAAAACTCAAAATTAAAGACGACGCAAATGATAGATACCAAAGGAAACCATGTATTAAAGGCGGCGACTTGCCTAAAAGCGCGCTCGAAAAAGTAACTGTGGAAATATAGTTGTTGGCTAAAAAACCTATTGCGATTACTGAAACAAAAAGCGCAACTCTTCTTAAAGGGCGTTTTTTGGATACGACCGAAATAATCCCAAGCAAAAATACGCCTATGGTTAAATAGATATTTACATTCTTAAATTGCTGCCAGAAAGAGGATTCTTCTTCTTTTACCGTCAGACCTAATTTCGTCTTCGCGATAGTCCGGACGGACTTTCGAACGGAACGGGCAATTGCTTCAGACGTAATCGTTGCGCGCGTTATTGCGTCGATGTCGCGGCCCAATCTAAAATTATCGTAAACGGATTTTCCTTTAAATTGGGCGATGAATTTAGGAAGCGTCCGGACATACGAGGGCGTTTCGGTCTGTTCCAATACTTTTATGCCCGTTATTTTGCCGTTTAAGTCCAAACCGACGAGAGTCTTTATAGGACCGGAATACCCCCGTTCTTCCGGGACCAAATCCGTCGTTACGAAGACGTAGCCTATGATGCGTTTGTCGGCAGTTGCTGCGGTTGCGCTGTAACCAAGGTAATGGGGAGGATTGTTTAATTTGCTTGAGAAGTGCTCGGCTTGCGGGAGGACTTCTTTTAAGGAGCCGATTTCATTTCTTAAATCACAAGGAGCAATCCTTAAATATAGATTTGAACAAATAGCAACCGCTATTCCAAAAATAACTATGTACTTCGAAATCTTCGACATAACCTACTTCCGTCATTTGCTTAAACCCAAAGCTCGAGCTACTGCTTCGCCGATTAAAGCGGGGCTCTTCGAAACAATAACTCCTGCTTCGCGCAAGGAATTCATCTTCTCTTCCGCGCCGCCCCTTCCGCCTGTGATGACGGCCCCGGCGTGCCCCATCCTCTTTTCCGGCGGCGCCATTCGGCCCGCGACAAAACCGACGACCGGTTTCGTCATCTTTTCTTTTATGAATTTTGCGGCTTCTTCTTCCTCGGTGCCGCCGATTTCCCCAATCATCACAACCGCTTGCGTCTCGCTATCGCGCTCAAATAATTCTAAAATATCCACGAAACTCATTCCTAAAATCGGGTCTCCGCCTATCCCTAAACAAGTGGACTGCCCTAAGCCGCGACGGGTGAGTTGCCAGACCGCATCGTACGTTAGAGTGCCGCTTCGCGATACGACACCCACGTTTCCTCTTGCGTGAATATATCCGGGCATTATTCCGACTTTACATTCGCCGGGCGTAATTATCCCCGGACAATTAGGGCCAATCATCGAAGACCTTTTCTCCTCCAAATATTTTTTTACCTTAGAAATATCTCTAAGCGGGATCCCTTCCGTAATCACAACTATTAATTCCAGTTCGGAATCCGCGGCTTCCATAATGGCATCTGCGGCATAGACGGGAGGAACGAATATGCAAGAACAATTCGCCCCTGTCTTCTCGACCGCCTCTCTGACATCATTAAATATAAAAAGGCCGTCGAATTTTGTGCCGCCCTTGCCGGGGGTGACGCCACCGACGATTTGTGTGCCGTATTCCTTCATCTGCCGCGCATGAAAACTTCCTGCCTGGCCCGTTACCCCTTGCACTATTACTTTTGTATCCCTATTTACCAAAATGCTCATCTTTTTCTCATCGCTGCCTCGACGACTTTTCTTGCCGCATCTTCCATGTCCGATGCGGTTATCAAATTAAGCCGAGATTTCGAAAGCAGTATTCTTCCTTTTTCAACGTTTGTTCCTTCAAGCCTAACGACAACTGGTACTTTTATCTTAACTTTCCTTGCTGCCTCGATTATACCTTGCGCTATAGTATCGCATTTCATTATCCCGCCGAAGATATTTACCAAAATCGCTTTGACTTTTCTATCGGCAAGCAATATCTCAAATCCTTCTTTTACCTGTTCTACCGTTGCGCCACCGCCGACGTCTAAAAAGTTCGCAGGTTCGCCGCCGTGCGTCTTTATTATATCCATCGTCGCCATAGCTAATCCCGCACCGTTGACCATGCACCCTATATTTCCGCCTATCGCGATGTAACTTAATCCGACGTCTTTCGCCTTTGCCTCCAGTTTATCCTCTTCTCTTGTATCTCGCAATTTCGCTAATTCGGGATGCCTGAATAGGCCGTTGTCGTCTATATTTACCTTGGAGTCGACAGCCACCAGCCTTTTATCCCGCGTTAAACTCCACGGATTTATCTCGGCGAGCGATAAATCCAGTTCCAAAAATGCCCTGACCAAAGATGAAATTTGCCTTACCGCTTCCGCGACCGTTTCTGCCTTTAAACGCAGATTATAAGCGATGCGACGAGATTGGTATGGTAAAATCCCTGTTAAGGGATTGATATTCTCCTTTATAATCGCCTTCGGATTTACCTTTGCGACATGCTCAATTTCAACTCCGCCCATACGGGAAGCTAAAAGAATCGGAAAACCTAAACTCCTGTCATACGTTACGCCCAAATAAAATTCATTTGCGATAGGCACAGTTTCTTCGATTAAGACCTTCCTTACGACCAAACCTTGAGGGCCGGTTTGGGCCGTTATCAACCGTTTACCGAGAATCTCTTTCGTAACCTTTTTAAGACGCGGCAGGCCCGATACGACTTTTATGCCGCCTGCCTTACCTCTTCCTCCGGCATAGATCTGCGCCTTTATCACGCATCTTCCCTTCTTTAATATTTTCCTATAGACAGAGGCGGCTACTTTAACGGATGAGGCAACGCCCCCTTTTGGCACGGTTATCCCGTACTTCGACAATAACTCTTTGGCTTGGTATTCGTGGATTTTCATCCTCTAAGAATCTCCGGCAAAAACTCCTTGGTCTTATCCAGCATCTCCTGATTCGATATCGGTGTCGTCCTGCCCTTAGCGTACTCTGCATCAACCCACTCTCTAATCTTGATTACGCCCGGATGTTCTTTCGTAACCTTTTTACCAGGCCCCAGTTTCAGATGTATATTTATCCATTCCGCTATGCCGGCTGTTCCGGATTTATCGGTAATGGCAATATCGACTTTTCTCTTAAGCAGTTTTTCGGTATCGAATATGTTATAGATTTCTTCGTCCTTCATTAAGCCGTCCGCATGAATGCCGGCACGAGTGACGTTGAAATTTTTCCCGACGAACGGCTGGCTATCGGGAATCCTATAACCGATTTCCTTCTCAAAATATTCTGCGATTTCAGTTATGGCAGTTGTATCGATATCATCTTTCACGCCTCGAAGTGCCAGATACTCGATAACCAAACCTTCTACGGGGGTGTTGCCCGTCCTTTCCCCTATACCTAAGAGAGAACCGTTGGCTGCACAACACCCATAAAGCCAAGCAGTCGTAGCATTAACCAAGCCGCGATAAAAATCGTTGTGTCCGTGCCATTCGAGTTGCTCCGGCGGGACCTCTGCATGATGGACCAAACCGTAAATAATCCCCTTTACGCTTCTCGGAAGCGCAACGCCCGGATAGGTAACTCCATAACCCAATGTATCACAAGCCCTGATCTTTATCGGTATCTTCGCCTCCTTCGAAAGTTCCATCAATTCCTGGACGAACGGTACGATGAACCCATAGAAATCCGCTCTGGTTATATCTTCCAGATGGCACCTCGGTATAACGCCTATCTCGAGCGCCGATTTAACGATGCCCAAATACATATCCATCGCCTGTTTTCTCGTCTTCTTCAACTTCATAAAAATGTGATAATCCGAAGCAGATGTCAATATACCTGTTTCTTTGAGCCCCATATCCTTGACGAGTTTAAAATCCTCTTTAACAGCCCTTATCCAACCCGTAATTTCAGGATATCTATACCTGCGCTCCAGACATTTCCTGACTGCTTCTTTGTCCTTATCCGTGTAAAGAAAAAACTCGCACTGGCGAATCAATCCGCGAGAGCCACCAAGCCTGTGCATCATATCGTATAAATCGACGATCTGTTTGACGCTAAACGGCGGCAGCGATTGCTGGCCGTCCCTGAAAGTCGTGTCCGTAATCCAGATGTCGTCCGGCGGATTCATAGGGACTATCCTGTGGTTAAATACTATCTTGGGCACGTCGGTATAATTGAATATCTCCCTGAAAAGGTTCGGCTCCGCAATGTCCTGCAGTTGGTATCTATAGTATTCCTCTTCCAACGTATTTGTCCTTTTATTGTATTTCATTTTTCTTTCTCCTTCTCTTTATCGTATTTCATATCCCTTAGGCGTTCTAACTCCTTAATCTTCGCCCTGATAATAAATGCCATTGTAATCGCCACGCCCAAAATCCATATCGCGCCCAATAGCCTGAACAATAATATCTTCGGTTCCATCTTTATTGTCTCAAATACGAGATTATCGTCATTATAACGATATAGATTAAAATTCCAAGGCCGGCCACGGTAAATAAAGGGTTCCTTTTATTCTTCACCGACCATCTGTCCAAAAAAGGAACGGATATTAAAAAGACTGCGCCCACTACGAATATCATCACGCCAAGATGCTTTCCTTCAAAAATCAATACCTGGCTCGGGATTAATTTCAACGTCTCGAACATAAACAGAAAATACCACTCCGGCTTTATGCCCGCAGGCGCAGGCGCCAACATATCCGCTTTTATCCCTAATTCCCTCGGCAAAAATAAAGCCAAGACGACCAATCCCGCAAAGACGAATAGCCCGTTTATTATGTCGCGCAACAGGAAATCCGGATAGAAAGGTATATCCCTTTTCCTAGCCGAATTCGATTCCACCGAAATAGGGACGCTCATCCCGTGATATTGAATAAGCGCCACGTGAATCGCTATCAAGGCCAGCAAGATCAAAGGTAAGATTATGACGTGCAATGCAAAAAATCTGGTCAACGTATCGCCAGAAATAAATTCGCCTCCGCGAAGAAAGAGTAAGAGATGTTTTCCGATTATCGGCGTTGAACCCGCAATCTGTGTCCCCACGCTCGTTGCAAAAAATGACAGCACGTTCCAAGGAAGAAGATAGCCCGAAAATCCGAATGTCAAAAGTATGAATAAAAGAAAGACGCCGCTAATCCACGTGAACTCTCGGGGCGGACGGTACGATTTTAAGAAAAAGGTCGAGAACATATGAATGAACGCAAGGGCGATAGCGAAATTCGAACCCCACGCATGTAAAGAACGCAAAAATGATCCGAAGGGTAAATATTTCATTATGGACGAAACCGACTCATAAGCGGTCTCCGTCGTCGGCTTATAATATAGAAGCAAAAGGCAGCCGGTTATAATCTGAATGCCTATCAACATAATAAGGATACTGCCGAGGTAATACCAAAATGTGTATCCATGGTTAGGCACCTGTTTTTTCCTCAAAAACTCGAGGATGACTTGAACTCCGGTCCTTTCATAAAACCAATTCTTTAACTTGCTCATACTTTTTCTTTCGGTTTTTCTTCTTTAGGCACGCCGCGCTTCGATACTATAATCTTATCTACGTCGACGGTTACGTCGTATTCCTCCAGCGGCTTGGGCGGCGGGCCCGAGACAACTTTGCCGTTTGTATCGTAAAAACCGTTATGGCATGCGCACCAAATCTGATTTGTATCTACCTTATATTGCACGGTGCATTCAAAATGGGTGCATACCGCGGTGAACGCCTTCAATTTTCCGTCCGGCGTTTTTATCATTATTGCGGGACGCCTTCCGAATTTGAAAATCTTTCCGCTTGCCGGCAGCAATTCCGGAAAATCCTTTAACTCGACTTCGGTCGGCTCAGGTCCCACTTCGCCCGGAAATACAAATCTCCATACCGGGCCGAGGACCGTGCCGAACAAAGTCGTAAACGCTCCGAGTAACGACCAGTTTAAAAATTCTCTTCTGGTAAAAAGCGACTCTTTTAATTTCACCCCGCACCTTCCTTACATTCAGAGTTTAATTAATATTAACAACGTCCGACCCCTCACCTTATCAAAACATGAATAGTTTAGAAGGTGCGGGGTTCATTTTATGCCGACTGACCTCTTTAATCTACGGATAACGGTTCTGCGACGCAAGGATTCTATTCCGTCGGTAGGCCTGACCTTCTTAGGACAAGCCTCGACGCATTTAAATACAGTATCGCAACCCCATGTCCCGCTTTCGATATTTATTTGATCGAGCGTATCGCCGTGGCCGCGATCGCGCACATCGCCTGCAAACCTGAAAAGTTTTGCCAAAGCCGCGGGCCCTAAATAATTCTCGTCTCTCGCGATTACCGGGCAGGAGCCGTAACAACACGCACATAATATGCAATTTATGAAATTATCTATTATTTTCTCATCCTTGGGACTGACTAAATTTTCTTTTTCCGGCACTGCCTTCGGTATAAGATATGGCTTTATATTCTCGTACGCCTTCCAAAAAGGTTCCATATCGACCATTAAGTCCTTTATTATTTCTAAATTCGGCAACGGCTCAAGGATAATTTCCTGTGTTTTTAGGTTCTTTACGAGCGACCTGCATGCCAAATTGAATTTTCCGTTAATTATCATCCCGCATGAGCCGCAGACAGCGCCGCGGCAGGAATATCTAAAAACCAAAGAGGGGTCTATTTCATCCTGAATCTTAAGTAACGCTTCTAGAACGGATATCTGAGGGTCTAATTCTACATTATAATTTTGAAAATACGGCATCGCGTCTTTCTTCTGGTCAAACCTTAATATTTTAAAATTATATATCTTCAATTACATCCTCTCTGAATAAAGCCCATTAGCTATCAACTATCGGCCATCAGCTATGTTTTAATATTTCCTCTCTTTCGGCGCAAACCTGGTAATCTTAACTTCCGAATATTCGAAAGTTGGCCCTTTCTCAGTCGCCCTCGCTATGGTATGCTTAAGCCAATTCGCATCATCTCTTTTAGGATAATCCCTTCTAAAATGAGAACCCCGTGATTCCGTCCTCATCAATGCACCCTTCGTTATGATCTCCGCCAAGTCGAGCATATATTCAAACTCGAATGCTTTTGAGAGATTTTGATTAATTCCGTTGTCAGTCCTGCCGATATAAATCTCCTTTGCCCTTGCCTTAAGCTCGTCTATCTTAGAAACGGCGTCTTTCAGTGTTTTTTCTTCTCTGAATATTCCGACTTTCTCTGTCATCGTCTTTCGCAGTTCCTCACGGATTTCGCTCAAGGGAATTCCTTTCTCTCTCCTGAGCAATATGTTACTTTTACCTTCGATTCGCTTTAATTCATCATCTAAAATTTTTCTGCTCTCACTTTTTGCCCCTTCAGAACCTGCGATGTAAGTTACGGCCGATTCCCCCGCTATCTTTCCGAAGACGATTGTCTCTAACAAAGAATTCCCGCCTAACCTATTTGTCCCGTGAACGGAAACGCAAGCGCATTCGCCGGCCGCAAACAGGCCTTTGACTTCAGTCTCGGCCCTTTCGTTAGTTGAAATCCCGCCCATCGAATAATGCTGCGCAGGCAATATCGGAATAGGCTTATCTATTGGGTCGCAATCGGCGAAATCTACCGCTATATCCCTTATCGCAGGCAAGCGTTCTAAAATCTTTTTCTTACCCAAATGCCTTAAATCCAAATTTACATACCCGCCTTCGAACCCTCTGCCTTCGTCTATCTCTGTCTGTATCGCTCTGGCGACGATATCGCGGGGAGCTAACTCTATTTTCTCCGGCGCGTACTTTTGCATAAACCGCTCGCCATTGGCGTTGAAGAGCGTTCCTCCTTCGCCGCGCGCGCCCTCGGTAATTAAAATATTCGTGCCGAAGAGCGCAGTGGGATGAAACTGCACAAATTCCAAATCCTTTATCGGCACGCCTGCCCTATAACATACCCCGATTCCCGAACCCGTATTAATCAAGGCATTCGTCGATTTCAAATAAACCCTGCCGTATCCTCCCGTCGCAAATATAGCGGTTTTGCTCTCGAATACCTCAAATTCTCCGCTCAATAAATTCAAGGCAACGAGGCCTATAAAATATCCGTCCTTTACTGCTAACGAGACTACCGTCCTCTCTTCATAAACTTTTACGCCGACCTTAACCGCCTGTTCGTATAGGGTATGAAGGAGGACGTGACCTGTTCTGTCCGCTGCATAACAGGTTCGAGGAAAATCCGCTCCCCCAAACGGCCTCTGAGCAATCTTTCCGTCGCCGAATCTCGAAAAGGGACAGCCCCAATGCTCCATTTCATAAACTATTTTCGCCGCTTCGCTACACATAATCTCAACTGCATCCTGGTCAGCCAAATAATCGGAACCTTTAATCGTATCAAAAGTATGTTTTTCTATCGAATCGTCTTTCCCGTCGGGGGCATTGGCCAACGGGGCATTTATTCCGCCCTGTGCCGCAACCGAATGCGATCTTAACGGATGGACTTTTGAAATTATTGCACAATCAAGCCCCTTGGACTTTGTTTCAACCGCTGCCCGAAGGCCGGAAAGGCCTCCTCCAACAATCAATATATCGTGCGAGACCATTTTTTTTAAGTCGTCTTTACCGGAACCTTTGTTATAATGAAATATGTGCTGATGCAGAAAATTAATAGCCCTAGGATGGTAAAAAACCAGAAGAGGAATTTTTCTTTCTTTATCCCTAAATCTATCAATATCGTCCTTAACCCATATAAAGCGTGAAAGATAAAAAGAAATACTATTAATAAATTTATCGCCTGTATCCGATGGACATTGGCGAACGCCTTCTGCCAAGGAGTTTTAAGTTCGCCGCCTAAGACATAGCCGGTTATAATCTGCAGGCCTATTAAAGCAAAAAGTAAAATCCCGCTTATCCTATGAAATAACCAAACGAACATATTGATTCCTCCCTAATTTATTCGCTCCTGCCGGAATAATCGCGGTATGCATAACCATACCTTATCGCCTTTATATTCTCTTCCAAAAATTGCGGAGGCAGTTCAGATTTGAAATTTATCTTCTCGATATTTATGCCGATATGTCTAAGCAGGCGCCCCAACGCCAGCATATTGATATAGCGAGAACTGCCGAACTCCTCGGTAGCAATTTTAGAGAACGAGATGTGTTCGGTCTCGGGGAATGTTATATCGGAGGAAACTTCTTCTAATTCCAATAAAGATTTTTCGATTATGATCTCCTTTGCTTTATACTGCGATACGTCGACTTTCGAAAGCAAAAGTAATATATCCGGTTTTTCGATGAACGGCACCTCAATTTTTCCGTCGGAATATACCAATTCCGCCTCAACTTCGCCGGACCTTACCGTCGGCCCGTAGACGACATTTAGCGAGACATTCTTCTGCAATTTCCCGAGGATGTCGGCTAGGACCTGCGCTGTCAACTTTATGCCCTGTCCAGCCGCCCCTGCCAACACTATCTTTTTCGTCTTTACAGAATCGGCAACCTCTTTAAGTTCCTTGGTCATATATATAACGCTCATGCCGAAGAAATTCTTTTCGATAAATGCGGTTTCAACGAATCCCAATTTTTTAAAGAGCCCGATTGCGGCCGGAAATTCAGGATACGCAAAAAGCTCTGCCTTATAACAATCGAGCCTTCTAAATTCGTTGAGGGCGGCTTTTAATAATAATTTTCCGAAATCATGGCCGCGCATCGAGTCGTCCACGCCGACCCAATGAACGTTTCCGACGCCACCCGCCATCCAACCAAACAAAAACCCCACGATTTTAGTATCAACTTGAAGGACTAAATAGATTCCTCTTTTATCGCGAATGAGCTCTTTTAATCTTTCCTTAGTGTATGCCGCTTTATATTGTTCCTTAACTTCGCCGGAGCTTTTTTTATGAATTTCGTCTATCACCTTTCCGAAAAGCTCAACCGTCTCTAAGATGTCCCGCTCTAACCCATTCCTTATCTCGCTTCTCATCTTAATACTCCGACATCATGTTCGCCTAAAACATCTATCCCTTCTTTCAACTCATATTCGCTCTTAAAATGCATCAGCATATCGTAGGCGTCTTTAAAACCTGCGCGCCTGCCGTAATTCGGATAACATTGAGAAATTACCTGAACGAAAGAAAAACCCTTATATTCCAATGCCTCCTTTATGCATTTTTTTAAGTGGTTTATATGAAAAACGGTCGAACGCGCGAAGAAATTATCGTATGTCTTTACAACCGCCTGCAAATCCATTGCTTTTTCTAAATTCCCCTCGGGGGTGGTTAAAGTCTTAACTCCCAATTTTGCGGTCGGGGATTTCTGACCGCCGGTCATCCCATATACTTGATTATCTATGCATATCACCGTCATATCGGTGCCTCGGCGGGCAGCGTGTAAAATATGATTTCCGCCAATAGCTAGCAAATCGCCGTCGCCACTTATTACGACCACCTTTATTTTTGGATTGGCAAATTTTATGCCTTCGGCGACGCAGATCGCGCGACCGTGCAAAGTGTGGACGGTATCCAAGTTAAAATAGCCGGCAGTCCTGCCTGCGCAGCCGATGCCAGATACAACCGTCACATCCTCCTTCGTAAAACTTAATTCTTCGAAGGCCTGAGCAGTAAATTTCATGACGATTCCGTTTCCGCAACCTGGACACCAGGAAGTCGGAAATCTAAATTCCTTCAAATATTTTTTAAAACCGCCTTCGCTCATTATAATCTCCGTTTCAAATCGGCTAGATTCAAGCGTCCGCCCAATAGTCCGATGAATTTCGTATCTCTTTTTATGAGCCGTTCCACTTCATTCCTATATTGGCCGGCGTTCATCTCGATGACTATTATCTCATCGTACTTATCCGCGATCTCCTTTAATTCCTCGATAATGGGATAGATCCTTATGGGCCTGAACAACGCGTACTTATTTTTAAAATGATATGCGAGCCTTGAAGTAGCGCCGAACGATACTATTAGTTTCCGAGACTTTTTGTTCTCCAGATATTCATAGTAATCATATTTTTTCGCCACATCTTTTTGTTTTTTCTTCATCCGTTCCACAATCGCCATATGCACTTCAGGGTCAGATGCCTTCGGTATCCCGTCTTGCGCGGTTAAGCCGGTAAAATGCCGAGTTCCTTTGCCTAACGGCTCTCTTTTTCTCTTTACGGGTTTAACATCTATATCGTCTATCTCGGCCGTCTCGTATAAATGGCTTATAAATCCGTCGCTTAAAAGTACGACGGGACTTAATGACTCCTCTGCCGCATTAAATGCTTCGATCGTAAATCTGAAAAGCTCTGAAACCGAATTGGGGTACAAAACTATCGGAAAATAATCGCCGTGGCTTCCATGGGCACATTGGATGATGTCGCCTTGCGCGGGCATAGTGGGCATTCCGGTTGCGGGGCCGACCCGTTGAACATTTACGATAACCAAAGGAACTTCAGCCATATGGGCATATCCTATTCCTTCCTGCATCAATGAAAATCCAGGGCCCGATGTCGCGGTCATCGTTTTTACGCCTGCAAGCGAAGCCCCGATACAAGCGTTAATCGACGCTATTTCATCTTCCATCTGAACGACGTTGGCTTTATATTTGACCAATTCGTGAAGGATCTCTGAAGCAGGCGTTATCGGATAGCCGGCATAAAAACCCATCCCTGCTTTTATGGCACCTTGCGCTATCGCCTCATTGCCCTGAAGAAGTTTCTTCACCCCGCACCTTTCCTTAATTCATCCCCGCCCTCATTAAAGGTGCGGGGTTCATCTTCCTCTGCTTTCTCAACCTCTATTGCGAGATCGGGACAATTCCTTTCGCATAACATGCAGCCGATACATTTTCCGAGTTCGATCAATTTTTGGCCGCTGATTTTCAAATCTTTAACCGGGCATAGCTGAACGCATATATCGCATAATTTGCAATTTTCGTAATTTATCTTTACCCTATACTTGGGCTTTTTATTTTCTTTTTTCTCTTCGCTCATATCGCGTTGGTCTTGCGAAGCAGCTCAATGCCTTCTTTCACCTGCGCTGCAGATTTATGGAGGGCTTGTAATTCCTCATCCGAAAGTTTAAGTTCCGCTATCTCTTCGATACCGCTTTTTCCCAATTTTGCCGGAACGCCGCAATAGACATCTTTTAAGCCGTATTCTCCGTCTAAATATGCGCTTACCGGCAGAAGCTTCTTCGTATCTTTTAACACGGCCTCCAGCATCTCGCATACAGAGCTGGAAGGCGCATAATAGGCGCTGCCCGTCTTAAGAAGCGAAACTATCTCTGCGCCGCCGTCGCGGGTCCTCTTGATGAGATTATCAAGCTCTTCTTTTGGTAAAAGTTCGGTTATCGGCCTGCCATTTACTTTCGTATATTTAACGAGCGGGACCATCGAATCTCCATGTCCGCCCAAAACAAAAGCCTCAACATCCTTCGGCGAAACTCTTAACTTCTCCGCGATAAAAAACCTGAATCGCGCCGAATCTAAAACTCCTGCCATTCCGAAGACCCTTTCTTTATCGAATCCCGAGACTTTATATGCCAGATAACTCATTATATCTAACGGATTAGTAACCATGATTATTATCGAATCAGGGCAATATGTTATTATTTTTTCGACTATCCCTTTTACTATATTCGCATTTTGAGTCAATAAATCTTCGCGCGTCATCCCGGGTTTGCGCGCAAGCCCCGCTGTCACTATAACAACTTTTGAACCCTTAATCAAAGAGAGATCCGTCCCGCCGATAATCTTAACGTCGTAGCCCTCAACAGGAGCGGCCTCTCCTAAATCCAACGCCTTGCCTTGGGCGAGCCCCTCGGCGACATCGACTAAAACGCAGTCCGCTAACCTTCGCTCTAAAATCCGTTGGGCGCAAGTTCCGCCGACCTGACCCGCTCCTATCACCGCAATTTTTAACTCACTCAATTTTAAAGCCCCCGTGCTTTTTTATATGTCCGACTAAGCCGCCATCTTGTAAAATCTGCGTCATCTCATTAGGCAAAGCGGCAAATTTTAATTCGATATTCCTGTTTAAGTCTTTGATTATGCCCCGTTCCAAATCTATTTCCAATTCGTCGCCTGCCGCTATCTTATCCGTATCGCATTCTATAACAGGCAAGCCGATATTTATTGCGTTACGAAAGAAAATCCGCGCAAAAGATTTTGCGAGAACGCAAGAGGCTCCCGCTAATTTAATTATCGTCGGGGCGTGTTCTCTCGACGAGCCGAGCCCGAAATTCCTCCCCGCCACGACGAAATCGCCGGGCGATACCTTCTTGGCAAATTCCGCGTCGGCATCTTCCAGCACGTGTTTTGCGAGTTCGTTTAAATCGGAACGAAGATGGAAATATCTTCCCGGAGCGATTAAATCAGTCGAGATGTCGTCGCCGAACTTCCATACCTTCCCACGCAATATCATTTTGCCCTTTCAACTAAATAAGAATAACCACAGATTAACACGAGATTTTCACGAGATGACCCCACGGGTGGTCATTGCGAGCGACCGTAGGGAGCGCGGCAATCCCATTTAAGATTGCTTCGTCCCGACGTATCGTCGGGACTCGCAATGACGTTTCTTGTGTCAATCTTGTGTGATCTCGTGGTTTCATGTTTGATTTTTAAAGATACGCCCTCGGGTCTGTTATTTCGCCTTTTATCGCCGAAACCGCAGCGGTCGCCGGCGAACAAAGATAAATAAACCCTTTTGGGTTTCCCATCCTGCCCAAAAAATTCCTGTTCGAGGTCGAAAGACAATTCTCGCTGTCGCCTAAAATCCCGCCGTGAACCCCTACGCAAGCGCCGCAACCGGGCGTCGTTATCGTTGCGCCGAAATCCAAAAACGTCTCAATCAAACCCTCTTTTGCGGAGTTGATATATACCTCTTTAGAAGCAGGCGTTATTATTACGCGAGTATCGGGATTTCGCACCTTTCCCTTCCAAATCTTCGCCACGATCCTTAAATCTTCTATCCTCCCATTTGTGCAAGACCCGATAAAGACCTGTTGAATTTTAACATCCTTAACGTCGGTTATCGGTTTTGCGTTATCGACGGTGTGCGGCAGTGAAATCATCGGCGTCAATTTGGCGGCGTCGATTTTAATCTCCTTCTCAAATTTTGCGTCTTTATCGGATTTTATTTCTCTGTATTTATTTTCCCTGCCGTGTTCTTTTAGAAACGCTTTCGTGATTTTATCCGACGCAATTATTCCGGCTTTGGCACCTGCCTCGACGACCATATTAGAAATCACAAGCCTCTCCGACATAGGCAGCGCTTCGATCGCATCGCCCATAAATTCAAGCGCCCTATAAGTTGCGCCTTCGGCTCCAAGCGTGCCGATTAAATATAACATAAAATCTTTTGCATATACGCCGTTAGAAAATTTACCGTCTACAACGACTTTAAAAGTGCGCGGCACGCGAAACCACGTCTTCCCCAGTCCCATAGCGACCGCCACATCCGTAGAGCCCATTCCGGTTGCGAAAGCACTCAGCGCTCCGCCTGTACAGGTATGTGAATCTGCCCCGACTAAAAGGTCTCCGGGCGAAGTAAAGAGTTCGCTCATTAACTGATGGCATACTCCTTCGCCGATTTCGAATAAAAAAGATCCGGTTTTTTTCGCGAAATCTCTCAAAAAGATATGGTCGTTTGAAAGTTCTTTTCTCGGCGAGGGGGCGGCGTGGTCTAAGAAAACAGCGACCCCTTTGGGATTTTTAACTTCTTTGATTCCAAGGAGTTGTAATTGCTTTACGGCCAGCGGTCCCGTGCCGTCCTGAAGGAGGCAAAGGTCGACTTTTGCAATTACGAAATCATCGGCCGTTACGTCTTTCCCGCAATGTTCGGAAAAAATCTTTTCGGATATGGTCTTTCCCATTTACGTCGTATATATTAATGGAAGTTATTCTCTTCGTCAAGCCTTTTTCATTTTCTTAAAATATTCCACGCACTTAGGACATATGCCGTTTTTCTCGACCCATTCGGGATGTTTCTTTTTAATATATGAGATTATGTGGCCTTGCGTATGGTCAAGAAATACGAGCAGGTCTCTTTCTATTTCTTTACCGCAAGTGGGGCATATATATTTTGGTTGCGGCAAAAATCCTCCTTTTAATTCTCAAAATAAAAGCCCGGGCTTTTAGAAATCCCGGGCTTTAGGAAAAATAGGGACACATCCTATTTTTCCTGCTTTTATGTCATGGGGAAAAATGGATGTGTCCCTATTTTTCTATTCGGACGGAAATGCCTCCTTCGTCGCTTCGCCGGGGACCTTAACTGCACCCTCGGCGGCAGAAGTAAATGTTTCTGCTGTTCCCTTTACAGGGCCTACAATCACTTCATCCGTCTTCTGAATATCGCCTGTTATGACACTGCCTATATCCTTGCCTTCCTGCGTTACTACATGTGCTCCTTTTTTGGAGGTATCGACGATGACATCCGCGGATTTCTCTGTGGCGCTCACCGGCCAATGGAATAACCCCCTAAAAAATTTCACGACTTTATTCGGTTCTTTCTGCTCCTCTGCTAACGCAGGGCCGATTAAAATCGTAAAAACAAAGATTATGCCTAGCATCAAGCACAAGCCCTTCAACAAATCCCTTCTCATACCCTACCTCCTTTCGTTTTATCTCAAATTATTCTTCTATGGAAATCGCCTCTACGGGACAGCTATCTTTCGCTTCCCTGCAAGTCGCTTCGGCTTCCTTGGGAACCGGATTTACCTTCGCAACCGCAACTTCTCCTTTCATCTCAAAGACTTCGGGGCATATGTTGGTGCAAAGCTCGCATCCGGTACAAAGATTTGGGTCTACTTTTACTATCATATCTTCACCTCCTCTGGAGCGTTCTCGGAAAGACAACCTTCGACAAATTTCGCTTCTAAATGACTTGAAAGGCCCGTTATGATTGCATTTTTCAAATTATTATACGACCATTTGGGCAAAACGTCAAGGTCAATTCTGACTTCTCCCTGGTGTAAAACGACTCCAAACTTGCGCCTTTGTGCCGCACCCGCTATCTTTTTGTTTTTATAAACTATATCAAATTTAACGGGCGAGGAAAAACAACTCCTCGGATAGGTTAACCCCTGATTGTCCTTAGGCATATGAAGCGTCGCGTCGATGCCTAAGTTCTCAAGGCCTTGCAAGATCCCAAGATGAATTTCTCTATAAGAATTTAATATGCCTTTTGGCAAAACACCGGAATCTTCCCGATAAACAATTGAATATGTGAAACTAAATTCATCGTGTAGGACTGCGCCACCGCCCGTCGGGCGCCGGACTATCGCAAGAGCATTTGCCTTATTTAATACATCGTCTAAGTTCTGAAATCTGCCGATAGAGACGCATGGGTAAAGCCATTTGTAAATCCGAAGCGTAGGCGCACTTTCTCCCTCTCGCTGACTTAGCATAATCGCCTCGTCTATCGCCATATTCATATACGGCTCATTCGGTCCGTCTAAAATTAACCGCCAGACTTTTTCCATCTTAATTTTAATTCCCTCGCCGCCAATACCTCGTCTAACCTACGCACAGGCGTCGTATGCGGAGCCTCTTTTAAAAGTTTCGGATTCGACTTCGCTTCCTCATCGATTTTTAACATAGTATCCACAAAAACATCTAAGGTCTCTTTTGATTCGGTTTCGGTCGGCTCAATCATAATCGCCTCTTCTACTATCAACGGAAAATATATCGTCGGGGCATAGAATCCGTAATCCAAAAGCCGTTTTGCGATATCGAGCGTCTTTATCCCGTATTCTTTTTTGTCTTTTCCTGTCAAAACGAATTCATGCATACACGGTTCGTCATCAACTGCGAGCTGATAATCCTTGCTGAGCTTCGCTTTTAAATAATTTGCGTTTAAAATTGCCTCTAGCGCAACGCCCTTTAATCCATCCTTGCCCAATGACTTAATATAACAATACGCTCTGATAATTACGCCCGTATTTCCATAAAATGCGCGCACTTTCCCGATAGAACTTTTAGAATCGCAATCGAAATATAATTTGTTTTTCCCTTTCTTTATTCGCGGTACGGGCAAAAAATCTATGAGTCGTTTTTTTACTCCGACGGGGCCGGCGCCGGGTCCACCTCCGCCGTGAGGTGTAGAGAATGTCTTATGAAAGTTTACATGAATTATGTCAAATCCCATATCGCCCGGTTTGGAAATCCCCAATAGCGCATTTAAATTTGCTCCGTCCAAATACAAAAGTCCTCCTACGCCGTGGATAATTTCTGCGATCTCTTTAACATTCGTCTCAAATAAGCCGAGAGTGTTTGGATTCGTAAGCATAAGCACTGCCACTTTCTCATCTACCAAATTTTTAAGCGCCTCTAAATCCACTCGCCCTCCCTTGTCGGATTTTACCGTTACAACTTCGTATCCGCACAATGCGGCGCTCGCCGGATTTGTGCCGTGAGCCGAGTCGGGGATGATTACTTTTCTGCGGGGGTTTCCTTTTGAAGTATGATATGCCCTTACAATCAACATGCCGGTCAATTCTCCATGGGCGCCTGCGGCTGGCTGCAACGTAAATTCATCCATCCCGCAAATCTCGGATAACGCACGTTCAGTCTCGTATAGAATTTCTAAAGTCCCTTGCACATCGTCATCAGATTGATACGGATGAAGCCCGGCAAATCCTTCCAAGGCCGCTAATTTCTCGTTTATCTTAGGATTGTATTTCATTGTGCAAGAACCCAAAGGATAAAAGTTGGTATCGACGGAATAATTAAGTTGCGAAAGCCGAGTAAAATGTCGGACGCAATCGAGTTCGCTTGCCTCGGGAAGCTCTGCGTCGGTCGCGCGCAGGCACGACTCCGGAATAAGGGATTTGATATCGCGCTCCGGAACATCAAGCTTCGGAAGCGAATATCCCTTTCTGCCCTTAGAACTAATTTCAAATATAAGTTTTTCCATATTTTAACCACGAGATTTCACAGATTATCACAAGATTAAATTTTAAGAATTATCAGTGTAAATCTTGTGTTAATCTTGTGGTTTATTGTATTAAACTTTATTTAATACATTCACAAACCTATCCAAATCGGTTTTTGACTTCGTTTCGGTGACGCAAATCAGCATGCAATCGCTCATCTTAGGATAGAAACGGCCAAGGTTTAAGCCGCCGATAAACCCTTCTTTTCGAAGTGCGCTGTTTATCTTGTCAGGGGCTTTTTTGCATCTTATTACGAACTCGTTGAAGAACGGGTGGTCAAAGAGCAACTCGCATCCTTTTAACTTTACAATCTTATCTTTTAGATAATGGCTCTTGGCGACATTTTGATATGCGACTTCTTTTATCCCTTCTTTCCCGATGAGCGAAAGATAGACAGTCGCAGCCAAAGCCATCAGCCCCTCGTTAGTGCAAATATTAGAGGTTGCTTTTTCCCGACGGATGTGCTGCTCGCGTGCCTGCAAAGTCAAGACGAATCCGCGTTTTCCTTCTACGTCTTTCGTCATCCCAACAATCCTGCCTGGCATCTTGCGCATATGTTTTTCTTTCACTGCAAAAAATCCCAAATATGGTCCGCCATAGTTTAATGGAATTCCCAAAGGTTGACCTTCTCCGACGGCGATGTCCGCATTATATTCGCCGGGCGATTTTAAAATCCCTAACGAAATCGGATTTACGCAAGCGATTAACAATGCGCCGTAAGCATGGCAAATATTTTCAATTTTTTCTACCTTTTCTATACAACCGAAGAAGTTCGGATTCTGAACTATGACGCACGCCGTATCTTGGCCTACCCGTTTCTTCAACGCATATTCATCAAAAGTTCCGCCCGCATTGGGGATCTCCACCAATTCAACTTTGTATCCTTCTAAATAAGTTTTAAGCACCTGTCTATATTCCGAGTGTAGCGAATCTGAAAATATAACGCGCATCCTTTCGGTTTCTCTTATCGCCAGCAGAGCCGCCTCGGCCAAAGCTGACGCTCCGTCGTACATTGAAGCATTTGCCACATCCATACCCGTCAATTCGCAGATTAAGCTTTGATATTCATAAATCGCCTGCAGCGTCCCTTGGCTCGCCTCTGCCTGATAAGGAGTATATGCTGTCAAAAACTCCCCACGAGAAATTATGGACTCCACGACTTGCGGGACAAAATGCTCATAGGCGCCGGCGCCTAAAAACGATACGAGTTGCGCACTCGGATTGTTCTTCTTAGTCTTCTGTGTCAATGCCTTTCTAAGTTCCAATTCGGAAATGCCGTCCGGAAAATTTAACTCCGAAGCCCGTAGTGGCTTAGGGATAGGCTTAAGCAATTCATCCATCGACTTGACGCCCATTGCCTCAAGCATCTGTTTTTTATCTTCTTCGGTATGCGGCGAAAACCTCAAAATTAACCCTCCCCACCTACGAGGTGGAAATTTTAATGTTCTCCCTTTTTGATAAATTCTAAATAGTCGTTATAAGTTAAAAGCGTATCTATTTCGGATTTATCTTTAATTTCCAACGCATAAAACCATCCTTCTTCATACGGCGATTTATTAACCAGCGAAGGGTCTTTTTCAATCGCATCGTTTAGTTTTACGACCTTCCCCGAAACGGGCGCATATATAGAAAATGCCGCTTTAACGGATTCGACCACCGCCGCTTCCTCGCCCTTAAAAAATTCCTTGTCGATTTTAGGCAATTCAACAAACACTACATCTGTTATCTCTTTTTGCGCATGGTCGGTAATTCCGACGTATCCTAAATTTCCTTCGACCCTCAACCATTCATGCGTTTTCGTATACCGCAAATTTTCCTGATTAACCATTTCCCTTTACCCTCCTATAGAACGGCACCTCAACTACTTCTGCTTTTCGCTCACTTCCGTGAATTACAATATCGAATTGGCTTGCGATTTTAGAATTTTCCAAATCAACATAGCCAAAACCTATACTTTCTTTTAAAGTCGGGGAATATGTCCCGCTAGTTACGAGGCCAATTTTCTTCTTTGCTCTCTCTATTAAATATCCCGTGCGCGGGATAGCTTTATCTAACACCTTAAATCCGACGAGAATCTCTTTTATGCCATTAGCCTTTCTTTCTAAAATTGCCTTCTTGCCGATAAAATCCTTGTTGAAATCAACGGCCCTCTCCAATCCCGCTTCCAGCGGTGTCTTTGATTCGTCCACATCAATTCCATAAAGTGGGCAACCAGCCTCCAGCCTAAGCGTATCCCTTGCTCCTAATCCTGCGGGAAGTAATCCATAGGACCTTCCGATTTTTAAGAAGTCGTACCAGAGTTTCTCGGTATTCTCCGACGCGACAAAAATCTCAAATCCATCTTCGCCGGTATAGCCGCTTCGCGATAAAAGACAACTAAAACCCTCTACCTTCGTTTCGCAAAATCTCCGGCGCTTTAGCTTGTTCAAATCTGCTTCGCAGAGCCCTTTCAGAATGCTCACAGAAGCAGGCCCCTGAAGCGCGATTCCGCCGAAAGAATCGTTTATATCTCGGATGACTACCCCCTCACCCTCCCTTCTCCCCTCTGGGGAGAGGATTGAGGTGAGGGGATTATTTGCCTTAAGCCAATTAAAATCTTTTTCAAAAGTTGCAGCATTCACAATTAAGATATATCTGTCCTTCCCCGGATTATATATAAAGGTATCGTCTAATATTCCTCCGTTTTCATTACAGAGCGGTGAATAGACTATCCTCTGAGAAGCCGAATTAGTTACATCGTTCGTAAATACCCTCTGCAGAAATTCAAGCGAACCTTTGCCGCTTATCCCTATCTTTCCCAAGTGGGAAATATCGAACAAGCCGGCATTCTGCCTCGTTGCGTTATGTTCCTCAACGATGCTCGTATATTGAATCGGTAGGAGCCAGTCGTGGAAAGATACTATTTTTGCATTTAGACTTTTATGAGCTTCGTAGAGCGGGGTCTTCTTCTCTTCGGTATGAATCATCTTTTCTTAAGGCCCAAGCAATCGATTACGTTGGACAAATCTAATTTTTCCTCGATTAATTCTTTTGCGCGTTTGGCTTTGCTTTTATTCCTCAAGGAAAGATGCCCCAGCACCGCCTCAAATTTATCGACCGTCGTCAACGTGTCGGTGGGCACAACAAGAATCGGAATCCCCCTTTCTTCGGCTTTGGAAATTATAATATCATCGGGATACAAATCGCCTGTTAATATAAGGCACTTCGTGGAAGTCTCAAGCGCCGCCAACTGGATATCGGACCTGTCGCCGCCCGTTATCACCGCTTTATTTGAAACTCTCCTAAAATATTTAAGCGCGCTCTCGACGTTCATAGCGCCTATTAAGAAGTGCTCTACCAGTTCGCCCTCTTTATCGCCGCAACATAGGAGCTTGCCCATCAGCGCATCTTTCAACTCACCGATTGTAACGGCTCCTAAAATCGTATCTTCAGGAATTATGCCGAGGGTCTCGATTTGCTTCTTCTTTAAAAACGGAACTACCTTTCCTTTTACGTAGTCGAGCAAATTAGGGCTGACCCTGTTAAAGACAACGCCGATTAAATTATTCCCTAGTTTTTTCCTGCACCTCATACATCCGTCGAGCGATTCGAAATCGTTCGGCTCCGGCTTATCTACCAGAATAGCCTTTGAGCCCAATTTATGGATCACTTCTTCTTCGGATAACCCTAAGAAGCCGCCGCTATGTATACTGCCGATGCCTACCACTAAAACCAAGTCCTTATCGCGCGATATCTTTTTAAATGCAGAAGCGACTTTTTCTTCCAGGCCCCTGACTTTATTTTTATATATCTCCTCTAATAACGCCTCGTCTAACACAACGGGGCAAAGCGATTCCAAAGGGTCCTTTAATGAAAGGGTCTCGCGGAAAAATAGAGCGTCTCCGTCGGTCAAGACGTCGCCTACTTTCGTCGGAAAGACGCCGAGCGGCTTAAAATAACCTATTCTTATACCTTTTTCCTTTAATTTTAAACCGATTCCGACCGCAATTAAATTCTTGCCCGCATAGGGCTTCGTCGATAAAACAAAAAGAGATTTCATTGGCTACCTCCTCCTATATTTATCCTCACGTCTATCGCTATTGAACCGCCTTTATCAGCCGGAAATACCATAAGCGGATTTATATCTAATTCGGAAATAATCGGAAAATCCATAACCAATTGCGAAAGTCTTAATAATCCTTCTTTAATCGATTCGATATCCGTCGGCTTTTCGCCTCGCGCGCCCCTTAAAAGCGCATTGGCGCGAATTTCATCTATCATCGTCTTTGACTCTCTGGCGGTTATAGGGGCAATCCTAAATGAAACGTCCTTTAATACCTCGACGTATATACCGCCCAACCCGAACATAAGAAG
>CAZXJX010000003.1:0-11759 GCA_964641235.1 uncultured Planctomycetia bacterium | reverse complement strand
ACAAAGCAGGCGTCGTAAGCGGTCTTGGCAAGCACGCTCTTAGGAAGCACAAATCCGTAAGAACGTATTACCTCCCGTGCGATATATTCGGGGATCGCCTTCTGCCCGGATTTTACCACATCGTCTAATATCTTCTTCACTTTATCTTTATCGACGGAGAAAGGTTTTACTTTTTCTTTCGGAATCTCAAGATATTTTTCATACTTAACCATCGCATCGAAGGATGAAACCGCACGTTCGGGAAAAGGATAGTTCGGAATCTTATTTTCATGCAGCACCTTTAATCCTTTCTCTACGAGTTTCCCGCCCATAAAACTTGCGAAAAGCGGTTTCTCATCGCGTAGGCTTGCTATGCAAGTTGCGGTCTCTTTTATCCTGCTCATCGTCTGCGGCGTCAGAATCACCACTGCCCCGTCGACGTTCGTATCCTTTAAAACGCCGTCTAAAGCTTTTCTATATCTTTCGTCATCGGCATCGCCTATTACGTCAACCGGATTATATACCGCCGCCCCGCTCGGAAGCGAACTCCTTAAATAATCTACCGTCTCTTTATTAAATGAGGCGACCTTGGCGTTCTGCGAACGCTCAACTGCGTCCGCCGCTATGATCCCCGGTCCGCCTGCATTCGTAATTATCGCCAACCTCTCGCCCGCCGGGAGCCTCTGATATGAAAATGCGACTGCATAATCAAATAAGTCCTGTATGGAATGCGCGCGGATAATACCCGTCTGGACAAATGCCGCGTTGAACGCCGCCTCCGAACCGGCCAAACTTCCCGTATGGCTTGACGCCGCCCTCGCGCCCGCTTGCGTTCCGCCTGATTTACATATTATGACGGGCTTTTTAGCTGTGACCTCCCTTGCAACCTGCATAAATTCCCGTCCGTCTTTTACGTCTTCTATATATCCTAAAATGACTTTCGTGTCCGGATCATCGCCTAATGCCTTCAATAAAGTGGATTCCGAGATATCGACTTTATTTCCCAAACTTGCAAATTTCGAAAATCCTATTTTTTCCTTTACCGCCCAATCCAAAATCGCGGTGCACAGCGCCCCTGATTGAGAAAAGAATGCGATATCGCCTGTGAGCGGCATCTCTGCCGCAAAAGATGCGTTAAGCGAAGATGCCGTATTTATAAGGCCCAAACAATTAGGCCCTAATATACGGATGTTAAATCCGTTAGCGATTTCGGCGACTTCGCGTTCTAACTTTGCCCCCTCGGGTCCGCATTCCTTAAATCCCGCGCTGATAATAATAGCCGCCTTTATACCTGCCTTACCGCATTCGGATAAAGAATGAGGCACAAGAGGCGCAGGGATCGCGAAGACTGCCAAATCTATTTTGCCGTCCACTTTCGACACCGAAGGATAGGGAGGAAGTCCCATTATCTTCTCGGGATTCGGATTGATGGCATAGATTTTGCCTTTATATCCGAATCGGATTAAATTCATCAGAACATCGTGGCCGACTTTGCCCTTTTTATGCGATGCCCCGATCACCGCCACGGAATCCGGGCTAAATAATTTCTCTAAACTACCTTTGCTCATATAACCTATTCCTTAAGCGGTAACTTTATCGTAACTTTAGAGCCCTGTCCCAATTTGCTTTCGATATTTACCTCGCCGCCGTATTTCTCAACTAATTTCTTTACAATCGGCAAGCCCAGACCCGTGCCGTCTCTCTCGATCGCCTTTGCATTTTCGGCACGATAAAACTCATCGAAGACCTTCGGGATATCCGCCGGTGCTATGCCTATACCGTTATCTTCGACTTCCAGTAATAATGTATTGCCCTCCTTGTGTAACCTCAATCCAATCTTGCCCTTCGAGGGAGTATACTTAATCGAATTGTCCAAAATATTCGCTAAAACCAGCTCCATATCTTGATAACTAGATTTAACCAGCAAAGGTCTATCCGGCAGTTCTATTTTTAACTCCAACTCTTTGCTCTTAATTTTGGGCTCGACTAAATTTGCCAGTTTCTTGATTAAACCCGCCATATCAACAAGAGGCAGTTCCTTTTCTAAAAATTCGGTCTCGCCCAGGGCCAAATTCAACAGGTCCTTTACCAACGCTAACAAAAATGACATCCTTCCGTCTGCCTTCTTTATTAAATCCCTCATATTGTTGGGAACTTCTCCTGCGTACCCTTCCAGTATGACCTTTAAGAGCGACTGCGCCGTTGAGATGGGAGCTTTAAGCCCGTGGGTAATCCTTATCATAAATTCGCTTTTTGTCTTATCAAGCGCTTTTAATCTTTCCAAAGCAGCTCTCAAATCCTCATCTAGAGCAACCAATTCTCTATCGCGTTGCCTTAGCTTGGAAGTAACCGACGTAGCCAAAAAAGAGGATATGTATAATGTTGAGACGACGAAGGCCAAGAAAGTGGATGTGGATAAGGAACTATGATAGCGAAGCGGCATGGACGTTCCTTCTATCGTGATATGCGGTATTAAATTAAAATATTCCAACGTTGAAACTCCTACCACTAACAAAGACGCAAATGTCGCCTGAAAAAAACAGGCCCTCTTAGATAAAAGCATAGCTGCGATTATCACGTGAAATATGAAATAGAATAAAAGCGGGCTCTCTATTCCTCCCGAAAAATGGACTAGGAGTATAAGCGCAACCCAGTCAGCTGTAATTTGTACATTCGCGAACCTGTTAAAGATATTAAGTTCGCCGTACCTATCCCGTTCTATCCACTTAAGATAAATTAAGCAGATTAAATTATATGTTAATATAATTACGCCGATTAAGAGGAACGGTTCGATATCGAGTTTTACTTTGAGCAAAAATCGCGCAATTGCCGAAGCGAAGAATACGCCCGACGCCGCAATCCAGCGTAACGTAATTAACCACCGAACGCTCTCTAGTAATTCCTTCTCGACTGGGAGAAGTATTATCTTATCTTTATCCTCGTTTGGCAAAGCGCAGCCCCTATCTTTTGCCAACGCCTACAAGCGAATTTACCTTATCCAAAAAATCCTTCGGGACTATGGGTTTTTCTATATATCCTTCGACGGGGAGAAATTCCTGATCCTTCTGCGGATTGAATCGCAAGTGCGTCTTCTCCGAGATAGCGGTAACGACCAAAATAGGAATATTTCTAAATTCCGCGAATTCCGAATTACCGTCCTGGTTCTTCAATTTATACGCGACGTGAAACCCCTCGGTATCGGTCTCCAGCATTATATCCAATATTATAAGGTCCGGCTTTACCTTTTTTACTTTTCTTAAACCCTCGGCGCCGCTTGAGGCGGTTTCAACCTCATATTCCTTCGCCTCCAAAATCATACGTATCGCTTCGGTTAAATCCAAATCGTCCTCGATAATTAAGACCCTTGGGCCTGGCATTCTTTTATCCTCCCTATTTCAGTTAATATTTCAGTTGCGACTTTATACACCGAATCCTTTAAAACCGCGGATAGGCCTATTTCGGGTTTTACCTCCTGCGGCTGAACGCCGAAGACCGTAACATCGCAATCTATCCCAAGCGCTTTGGTTAAATTTAAAACGTCTACTAAATTACACTCATGTAACGAGAGCCTCAAATTATTATTGCGCATATTTACATCGTCAAGTTTAAATTTTATGACCGTGCCGGCCTGCCTTTTGAAGTCAACGCAATCTATTATAATAACATAATCTGTTTCTTTAAGATACTCAAACAAGCCCAGGCCCGACGTGCCGCCATCGATTAATTCGACATCAACCGGCAGATTCGATTTCCTAAGCTCCTCTATAACGGCCACGCCCATCCCTTCATCCTTCATAAGTATATTTCCTATGCCGATGACTTTTATCGCCATTACTTAAATTCAACCTCTAACATATGAGTGGAACAGGAAATACAGGGGTCGTATGCCCTGACCAGCATCTCGAGATTTAAGATTACCTCTTCTTTTGGCCTGTCGAGAATCTTCGGCACTAATTCGTATAAGTCGTTCTCTATGTTCTCTAAATTTTGTGCCGTCGGAATAATATAATTTGCCTTTTCAACGCAACCGCTCTCGTCCAGGATATGTTCGTGATATAGGGTACCACGGGGTGCTTCAGTTGCACCCACTCCCCTGCCTGCCTTTATTTTAATTTTAGGCTTTTCTTCTTTGAGGCCCTTCTTTATCAATCCGTCTAATAAAGATATCGCATCCTCTACACAATGCACGACCTCAACGCCCTGGGCCGCATTATTCATAAACGGGTTATAGCACGGAGGATTTATACCTAAGAACTTCGCTGCGTCTTTCGCCTTCTGATTAAGTTGTTTGTAATTATTGTTTATCCTCGCCAATGCACCTACCATATAGGAAGGGCGCCTTGACTTGGCGTGTTTTGCGGTAGAATGCGAAACTATAAATTCCTTTACCTTCTCAAGATAACGGTCGGGTTCGACTTTCCCTCCGTCGCTGGAGACTATATCTCCGTCGTAAAACGCGTATTCCTCGAGATGACTCAACGATAGATATTCTGCCTGCCTTTCGAAATCAGGGACCTTCAATTCCTTCAACAACTCTATCGTCTTCTCCATATCGACTCGCGCATTCTTTAATCTGTCTCGTAATTCTTCCAATTCATCTTTCGATGGAAGATGCGTCAAATATCCTATCGCTAATGTAATGGGATGAATATGCCTGCCGCCCACAACCGAACAGATATCGTTAGCGAGTTTTTTCAATCTCATGCCGCGCAGGACGACTTCTTTTTTATCGGGAACTAATTCAAATACGCTGCCCTTGCCGAAGAAATCCGGAAGCGCTAAGAAATATATATGTAAGATATGGCTCTGAATGGTTTCAGCATGCAACATAAGCTTACGTAATATAATCGTCTGGTCAGACGGCTTAAATTTAAGCGCCGCTTCGATGGCTTTTATGGAACTTAAGGTATGGGTTACCGCACAGATTCCGCAAATCCTTGACGTAATGTGCGGGATCTCATGATATGCCCTACCCAACGTCATCGCCTCAAAGAAGCGCGGCGATTCGACAATTTCGAGTTTCAGTTCCTTTATCCTGCCTTCTTTTACGTCTATCACAATATTGCCGTGCCCTTCAACGCGGGTTACGTGTTCTATGTTTAAATTAAAATCATGCACCTTTTGCCTCCTTCACCCCGTACCAATTTTGCGAATTGGTTCGGGGTTCAAAAATCCCCTGAAGACTTTAAAACAACTAATCGCATCTTCTAACGACATCCCGCGCTCGAGGAGCAGGTTCTGGTGTGCTTCAAAATTCGCGTCCTCGATTAGCCCCCTGCAACCGCCGCAGCCTTCGCCATAGGTCGGACAAATTGCTTTGCATCCTGCGCGCGTAACAGGCCCTAAGCACGACATACCTTTATCAAAAACGCAAACGTTCTCTTTCATCCTGCACTCTACACAAACCGGATAATTCGGTATATTCGGCTTTCTGCCGAATAGGATGGATTTGGTTACCTCTACAAATTCATCTAAATCGGGAGGACAACCATGTATATAATAATCGACTTTCACAACGGCATCTATCGGTTTTGCGAGGATAGTCGGAAATTCTTTTCCGCGGCTTCCGTAAACTATTTTTTGCACTTCTTCGGTCGGCATAAAATTCTTAAGGCAGTTAACTCCGCCGATACACGAACAGGCGCCTAACGCGACTAAAACTTTCGCTTGTTTTCTTATCTTCTCGAGGCGCGGAATTTCAGATGCCCTCGTGATAGAACCCTCGACGAATACCACATCATAATCATCTTCTCTTCTGTCCATCGCTTCTCTAAAAGCGACGACGTCGACGAGCTCTACTAAATCAAGTAGTCTTTCCTCGAGGTTCAATACGGTCAACTGACATCCCTCACAGCCAGTAAATTCAAAAAACGCAACTTTAGGCTTCGTCATAATGCCTCTCTTAAGTTCTTCAACTGGCGATAGGTAAATACGGGCCCATCCTGGCAGACGTAAACGCTATTTATTTGGCAATGGCCGCATTTACCGACGCCGCATTTCATTTTCCTCTCAAGCGAAAGTATTATCTTATCCTCCGGGACTTTCTTAAACAACAGTTCGAGGACGACGTATTTATACATTACGGACGGACCGACAATGCACGCAACCGTATTATTTGGGTCGATGCTTAAAGGCGGGATGAGCTCTGTGATAACCCCGATTTTGCCTTTCCAGTTTGCGTCGGGCCTGTCGACGGTAATCTGTAACGATAGGTCATCCCTATGACCCCATTGCGATAATTCGTCTTTAAACAGCAATTCCGACGGCGACTTTGCGCCGTAGAGTATAATAATTCTGCCAAACTCTTCCCTTCTCTCCAAACAATATTTTATAAGAGAACGCAACGGAATTATTCCTATGCCTCCGGCAACGAACAAGATATCCTTTCCCATTAATTCTTTAATCGGAAAACCGTTTCCAAACGGCCCCCTTATGCCGATCTTTGCTCTGTTGTCTAGCTTGTGGAGGTTATTCGTCAAATCACCCACTGCACTTACGCAGAGTTCGAACGTATTAGTTGCATCCGGCGACGAGGAAATCGAAATCGGCGCTTCGCCTACCCCAAAGAGAGAAACCTCCACGAACTGGCCGGGAGTATATTCAAAAATATCTCTGTCAGAAATTCTAATCTTGAAAAACTTCTCCTTTTCGGTTAATTTCTTAGATTCGACTATCTCCGCTATGCTCGGCATATAAATAGACGCGGTAGCCATTTAAACCTCCGCCTTAATCGGCCCTTTCACAGCCAAAGTATTTACTATCGTAATGGGGCTTATATTAACCAAACAAGCGCGTATGCATCTGCCGCATCCTACGCAATTCGACCGCCCCCATTTGGTAAATAGATAATTGAATTTCCTGTTCCATCTATGCCTTAATCTGCTCGATTTTTCCTCTCTGAAATTTTCACCGCCGGCGACTACCGAAAAATCTCTGAGCACGCAACCATCCCATATTCTATTCCGCACTCCACCTTCAAGGTTAAAATCTAAAGTATCGAATACGTCAAAACAATAACAGGTCGGACAGACCAAGACGCAAGCGCCGCAACCTAAACATATCTTGCCTATTTCTTCCCAATGGGGATGATTATCGTTCGCTTTTAAAAGCATAGGCAGTTCTTTTGCCTCGTTAATGTTCAATTTCTTCTCAAATGCTTTACTGCGCTTCGCTAGAACTTTCTCGTATTTATTTGGAACTTCTCCTGTTGCCTCTTTGAATTCTTTTGCCTTTCCAATTATCTTTTTACCCTTTTCCGTTCCGATTCTCGCGATAAAAGAATCGCCTATATCGGTCAGCATAATGTCGTATCCTTCATTCGCCTCGAGCGCTTCCACCGAGTTACAGAACGAGCTTTCGTCGCAATGTTTATTGCACTCTATGCCGATAATCGTTGTGGCGGCGCGCTTTTTCAAATAATTAGCATCCTGATTTGCTTCGTCAAAGATTTTATCCAACAGATTTATCGCATTGATATCGCAGGGCCTTACGCCTAACAAAATTTGAGGCTTAGCTTCCGCAACCTCTTCGACTGAAACGGCCTCTTTTAATTTAAATTTCAAAAGCGTCTCCTGCTGGGGGTACATATATTTCTTAGGCGAGATGAGCGACGGTATATATTTATCGCCTGGGTCTTCAAATTTATCTATCCTGTCGAAAACATACCTTATCTCTTTTGGTTTGACGCCGTGAACTTCGCCCTCTTTTTTTAAACCCCTCACGAGCGAATCCATATCTTTTTTCTTAATAACAAAAATCTCTTTGGTGCTCACTTAACAAATCCTCGGAAGTTGTTCGCCGGCTAACATCTCGATTAACCTTCTGCCGCCTATCCTCGTTTTCAAAATTACCTTTCCTTTCGGCGCATTCACAACTTGACCTATAATCTCCGCTTTTTTTCCTAATGAATGCCTCCGCATAATATTTAAAACTTTCTTTGCATCGCTTCCGTCGACCACTACTACCACTTTGCCCTCATTTGCCAAATAGATAGGTTCAAAACCCAACAGTTCGCATGCTGCCCTTACGCCGTCTGAAATCGGAATAGCGGCCTCATCCAATTCAATGCTACAATTGCTTCCCTCGATAATTTCGTTCAAAGTAGTCGCAACTCCTCCGCGTGTCGGGTCGCGCATAAATTTTATATCGGCGCCTGATTTTAATATCTCGGATATCAAGCCGTTTAACGGCGCGCAATCGGATTTTATTTCGGACTTAAAATAGAAGCCCTCTCGTTTCGATAGAACCGCGATTTCATGCTCGCCTATAAATCCGTTGATGATTACTTTGTCGCCTGCCTTTATTCTATCTTTTCCAAATTTTGTATCACCTTCGATAATTCCAACCCCTGAGGTATTGATAAATATCTTATCGGCTTTTCCTTTTTCAACGACCTTTGTGTCTCCCGTTACAACTTTAACGCCCGCCGTTTTAGCCGTCGCTTCCATCGATCGGACAATCGCTTTTAGATCGGATAGATCTAAACCCTCCTCGATAACGAAGCCGCACGAGATATAATGCGGTTTAGCGCCGACGACTGAAAGGTCATTTACCGTCCCGCAAACGGCTAATTTTCCGATGTCTCCGCCCGGAAAGAACATAGGGTTTACAACATATGTATCGGTAGTAAAGGCGAGTTTCTTTCCTTTTCCATTTATAATTGCGGCATCGGTGAGCTCTGCTAATATCGGGTTATCGAAACCCTCGACGAAAAATTCTTTGATTAATTTATGCATCGCCCTGCCGCCGGAGCCGTGGGCGAGCAATACCTTATCGCTTACAGCCAATCCTTGCCTCCGTATCTATAATATGCGCTGCAAGTTCCTTCGGAAGAAACCATGCAAGGCCCGTACGGCGACTCGGGAATACAGGACTTTCCAAAGAGGCCGCAATCCATCGGCAGTCTTTTACCCTTTATTATCTCTCCGCAAAGACATTCCTTGCGCTCTCTCGTGCGTTTAGCCTTGATTTTTATATTCGCTTCGGCATCAAACGACTTATATTCATCCCGAATCTTAAGGCCGCTTTTTTCGACCACGCCTAAACCCCGCCATTCGCTATCGCAGGGTTCAAAAACCTCATACAATACTTGGCATGCCTTCGGATTACCTTCTGGTTTCACAACCCACCTATATTGAATTTGCACCCGCTGTACCCCTTCTTTAATTTGTAAAGCGAGCATATAAATACCTTCTAATATGCTGAGCGGCTCAAAACCCGCGATTACACAAGCTATCTTGTAACTCTCGGGAATAAATTCATATGCTTTTGAGCCTATGATTGTGCTGACGTGTCCGGGAAGAATAAATCCGTCGATTTTTATCTCTGTGTCTTCTGCTAATATTTTAAGCGGCGGCGGCATTGTTTTGGCGGCGGAGAATACGAAATAATTATCGATTCCTTCCTCCTTTGCTTCCAAAATAGATGCCGCTACGGTGGGAGCCGTTGTCTCAAAGCCAATTCCCAAAAATACCACTTTCTTATTTGAATTTTCTTGGGCGTACTTAACCGCATCAAGGGCAGAATATACCACCTCGACGTGCCCTTCGTTTGCCTTCTCTAACTGCAGGCTTGAATCTGAACCCGGCACTTTCAACATATCCCCAAAAGTTACAACGACGCAATCTTTTACCCTAGCATATTCGATTGCTTTATCGATATAATCGTCGGGCGTAACGCAGACGGGACAGCCGGGACCGGAAATTAATCTTATATTTTTAGGCAATAAAACCGGTATGCCATGACGGTGGATGGACATTGTATGCGTCCCGCATACTTCCATCAGGCATATCTCTTCATTTAATCCTAACTCATTTATATCGTTAACTATCTTTTTTATTAAGGACTTGTCTCTAAACTCATCCACGTATCGCAATTTTTAAAATCCCTTCAAATTATCCAGCATCTCCTTGGCTAATTGTTCGTCCAATTTTTGAATCGCGAATCCGGCGTGCACTATAACGTAATTTCCGACTTCGATATCGGGAAGTAGATGAAGTCCGATTTCCCTCTTCATCCCGCCTAGTTCCGCTATTCCTCTATCGCCGGTTCTCGATACCACTTTCATTGGAATCCCAAGGCACATATCTATATCCCCAATAACATCACGATGATACCGGTCAGCGCTATCACGCCGCCCGCTATCACGTGGCTGAATTTGTGTATAAATTCAAGATGAACTTTTTGAATACCCACATATGCTAAGAACGTCTGCGCCATCATCATAAATACCGTCGTAAGGCTAAACGATAAAGTAATAATTATTATGCCGGTCCAACCGTAAAGCGTCGATAAAAACATAAGCGGTATCAACGATTCGCAGGGGCCAAGGACAAATATCGCAATCAGCGCCCAGGTAGAAATTATCCTTCTGTCCTTTTCGAATTTATCCAAATGCTCTTCCTGTATATGCTTTAAACCCCAGAGCATATAAAATATCCCGAACCCTATTAAAAGAATGCCCCCGACTTCGGCAATAGATTCTACGATGCCTTTTATCTTAAGCAGTCCTATCCCTAAAGCGATTCCAATTCCCGCTAAAATTATAGAGGAAACAATGTGTCCTAAGCCTGCAAGAAAAGTTACTGACATTATCTTTGACTTGGACCATTTTTGCGCGTTGCCTATCATGATGAACGGCATCCAATGGTCAGGGGCGAGAGAATGAATTACCGCTATCGAAAACGTTGAAACTAACAATACTAAAAAAGAATTACTCATATTTAACCTCTGGCGCCTGCTATAAGGGCTTGACCGACTGAAATGCCGGAATCTCCGACTGGAATTATATCGTTTTGTATCAACTTAAATCCGCTTGAGACCAATTGCGGTTTTACTCGTTCTGAAAGATACCTATTCAAGAAAACGCCGCCGCTCAATACCGCTTTATCTGTCGCAACCATATCCCTTAATCTGATGGAAACCTTATTAATCATATCGGCGATTGAATTATGAAACCTTGCAGATATAATAGAAATAGCTACCTTTTTCTTTAAATCCTCGATAATGGATATAAAAATAGGCGAAGGATCGATGAGATATAACCCGCCGTCGGACTCTATCTTAAATTCATAAAAATCCCGAACGTTTTTATCGGCGACTCGTTCCAGCTCAATCGCCGCCTGCGCCTCATATTCAACTTCTCTTCTTATGCCGATAAGTGAACTGACGGCATCGAATAGTCTGCCCATGCTTGAGGTAAGCGGCGAGTTTATCTTTTTATCTACCATCTTCTTCAATATTGCCCACTTAGGCCTATCTAACCGCTCGACGAATTTTATCCTTAAATTCAAAAAATCATCGCCGTAAATCTGGTATAACCAACTCGCCGACATCCTCCACGGTTCTTTTATAGCTTGTTCCCCGCCCGGCATAGGGACATATTTAAGATGTGCTCTGCGTTCAAACGCTCTTAAATCGCCGACCAAAAATTCACCGCCCCAGATATTTCCGTCTAACCCAAAACCTGTGCCATCAAACGTAACCCCGATTACGTTGCCGTCGTGTTCTGAGCCCGTAAGAGCGCTTGCCATATGAGCATAATGATGCTGAATTCCGATATGATTCGAGCCGACGAAGGATTGAGCATATTTTGTCGATAGGTATTCTGGATGCAAGTCAAAAACTACGACGTCCGGCTTTTCATTCTTTTTAAAGGAATTTTCGATAGATGACCTAAAGGCTTCATAATTTTCGAGGCGGTCTAAATCGCCAAAGGTGGGACTTACAAATAAAGTATCGCCTTTCACAACGGAAAAGGTATTTTTAAACTGTCCGCCGCA
>CAZXJX010000002.1:18403-40335 GCA_964641235.1 uncultured Planctomycetia bacterium | reverse complement strand
ACAGAGGATGCCTACAATATAACCTTAAGGCAGAGCGAGAAGATTCACTTAAGCGAGTGAGACACGTTGGGTCGAACGAGCGGTGCGGCGAAGACGAAAATCGACGTTTTGCTAACCTGAATTTTAAATCTTGCCGAAGATTGACAATTTTCGTAACTTATGATATTTTATTGAGTTGAAATGGAGATAAAAGACGACATCGTAAGATATGTGGCGCGCCTTGCGAGGATAAAATTAGACAAAAGCGAGGTCGCGCTTTTCGCACGCCAATTAGACGAGATATTAGGTTATATTGATAAGTTAAAAAAGCTCGATATAAAAGAGATTCCCCCTACAAGCCACGTCCTGCCGCTTAAAAATGTTTTTAGAAAAGACGAAGTAAGGCCCTCAATCCAGAAAGAAACGGCGCTTAAGAATGCCCCGCAAAGAAAGGGTGATTTCTTCGTAGTCCCAAAGATTATAGAAGAGGCATAGGTGATGGCAAACGATAATTTATACGAATTGACGGCTGTCGAACTTTTGAGCAAGTTGGATAATAAGGCCATAGTGCCCAAAGATATAGTTAATTCCGTCTACAATAGGGCACAATCTATAGACAAAAAGATAAGGGCGTATGTTCTCTTAGATGAAGGGAGGGCGATAAAAGAGGCAGATGATTTGTCGATTAAAAAAGCCGGCGGTAAATTGAAAGGCATACCCGTTGCCATAAAAGATAATATATGCGTCAATGGCGAGTTGACGACCTGCGCATCGAAAATCTTGCACGGCTTTGAACCGCCTTATAACGCAACGGTAATTGAAAAACTTATCTTTGAGGGCGCTGTCATTTTTGGCAAGACTAATATGGACGAGTTTGCCTTCGGTTCTTCATGCGAAAATTCCTCTTATCATCCCACTCTAAACCCGTGGGATTTAGAGAGGATACCCGGCGGTTCAAGCGGCGGTTCGGCAGCCGCGGTTGCGGCAGATGAAGCAATAATGGCGCTGGGGTCGGATACGGGCGGTTCGATAAGACAACCTGCCGCGCTTTGCGGCGTCGTCGGCATGAAACCGACCTACGGCAGAGTTTCAAGATACGGATTGATTGCATTTGCTTCAAGCCTTGACCAAATCGGCCCCATTACAAAAGAGGTTCACGATGCGGCTTTGCTTTTAAGCGTAATCGCAGGGTACGATGAACGGGATTCGACTTCGGCCGATGTTCCGGTTCCCGATTATTTAAATTTTTTGGCTAACGATGTCAGGGGTTTAAAGATAGGGATACCAAAAGAATATTTTGTGCCGGGGACGGATAAAGAGATTGAGGCGTCGATAAAAAAAGCCATTGAGCTATTCAAGAGTTTGGGAGCAGAAGTCAAAGAGATTTCTCTGCCGCATACAGAATATGCGGTTGCGGTCTATTATATAATTGCGACTGCCGAGGCCTCTTCGAATTTGGCGCGTTTTGACGGTGTCCAGTACGGATATAGGTGTAATAAACCGGAAAATATGCTGGATATGTATGAGAGGACACGCGGCGAAGGTCTTGGGCCCGAGGCAAAACGAAGGATAATTCTGGGCACATATGTATTATCAAGCGGCTATTATGAGGCATATTATCGGAGGGCGCAGAAGGCGCGGACTTTAATAAAACGCGATTTTGACGAATCTTTTAAAGTTTGCGATTGCATACTGACGCCGACTTCGCCGAGCCCCGCTTTTAAATTGGGCGAAAAGAGCGCTGACCCGTTATCGATGTATCTTTCGGATATTTTTACCATCTCGGTTAATTTAGCGGGCGTGCCTGCAATTTCTATTCCGTGCGGATTTACGAAGGATGGTCTGCCGATCGGAATGCAACTTATCGGAAAACCGTTTGACGAAGGGACGTTATTCCGCGCCGCCTATACTTACGAAAGCAATACGGATTGGCATAAGAGGAATCCCGAACTTTAAGATGTCATACGAACCGGTCATAGGTTTAGAAGTGCATGTTCAATTGAATACCGAATCAAAGGTATTCTGTGGATGCACGACAGAATTCGCAGGAACGCCCAACGCGCAGACCTGTCCGGTCTGCTTAGGTTTTCCAGGCGCCTTGCCGGTTTTGAATAAGAGCGCTTTGGCGGGCGCTATGAAAGTTGCGCTTGCGCTTAATTGCTCGATCGCAGATGAGATAAAATTCGATAGAAAAAATTATTTTTATCCGGACTTACCGAAGAATTTTCAAATATCACAATACGATAAACCGCTTTCTTACGGCGGTCATCTTGACGTAAGGATAAACGACCGGATAAAGAGAATCAGGATAAGGCGAGTCCATCTCGAGGAGGATACGGGGAAACTTATGCACGAAGAAAACGGAAATTCTAGCTTAGTAGATTTTAATCGGTCAGGCATTCCCTTGCTCGAGATAGTAAGCGAGCCCGATATTAACTTGCCCGAGGAGGCTTATAGTTATCTAACCGCGCTAAAATCGATTTTACAATATCTGAGGGTCTCCGATTGCGATATGGAAAAGGGAAGCCTTCGCTGCGATGCGAATATATCAGTCAGAAAAAAAGGCGAAGATGTCTTGGGGACGAAGACCGAGATAAAGAATATGAATTCATTTAAAGGAGTAAAGGCGGCATTGCAGTATGAAATTGAACGCCAGATAAAAATGATAGAGGACGGCGAAAAGATAATTCAGGAAACTAGGGCTTGGGATCCGGATAGAGGCATAACGCGTTCGATGCGTTCGAAGGAAGAAGCGCATGACTATAGGTATTTTCCTGAGCCTGACCTTGTGCCGTTCGTTTTGAGCTTAGAGGAAATAGATACCGCAAAAAAATCGCTTCCCGAGTTGCCGCAAGCAAGAAAGACAAGGTTTGTCAAGACATACGGCCTGCCGGAGTATGATGCGGATGTCTTGACTTCGGATAAAGAGTTGGCAGATTTTTTTGAAGATTGCACAAAATATTATGATAAGCCCAAAATTATATCGAACTGGATAATGACAGGCGTCTTGGGATATTTAAATGCTAACGCATTGGAACTTAAAGATATTAAATTAACTCCGCAGAATTTGGCGGGCCTGTTAAAAGAAATGGATTCCGGGAAAATAAGCGGTAAAATGGCGAAGGATATCCTAATAGAGATGGTAGAGACCGGAAAGGACGCGCGTAAAATTACCGAAGAGAAAGGACTTATTCAAATTTCGGATGAAGCGCTGCTTGAGAGAGTTGCGGATGAAGTCATTGCAGAAAATAAGAAATCCGCAGAGGATTATTTAAAGGGGAAAGGTAATGCCGTGATGTTTTTAGTCGGGCAAGTAATGAAGAAAACGAAAGGCAGAGCCAACCCCGCTGTAATTAATGAAATTTTAAAGCGAAAACTTTCGAAGTGAATAGAACCTTAAGGAAGGAGAAAGGATATGCATAAAAGAAAATTTATTACCTGGGCAATTATTATAATTTTAACGGTCTCTTTTTCCGTCGCCTTAGTATTCGGGGCACAAAAAGCGGTAAAGGAAAAAGAGGTTCAGAAAAAGGACGATATTTATAAACAGCTCGAAGTATTTTCCGATGTGATTTCGATAGTTCGTTCCGACTATGTGGAAGACGTGGGGTCAAAGGAGCTGATATACGGTGCCCTTAAAGGAATGATCCACTCCCTCGATAAATATAGCGAATTTATGGATCCCGAGACTTATGCCGAGATGAAGGTTGAGACCGAAGGCGAATTCGGCGGAATCGGAATCGAGATTGCGATAAAGGACGAACTATTGACCGTCATCGCTCCGATCGAGGATACCCCTGCTTATAAAGCCGGATTAAAAGCCGGAGACAGGATCGTCAAGATAGACGCAGAGATAACGAGGGGCATAACGCTTTTGGAAGCGGTTAAAAAATTGCGCGGTAAGCCCGGCACGCAGGTTTCGGTGACAATCTTAAGGGAGGATGCCGGCAAACTTTTGGACTTTACCATAACTAGGGATATGATAAAGGTAAAATCGATAAGGGAAGCGAAGATTTTAGAGGATAAAATCGGATATATCAGGTTGGGTGTCTTTCAGGAGCGCTCTGCCAAGGATTTAGAAGATGCACTTGCTGAATTGGAAAAACAAGGACTTGATAGTTTGATATTGGATTTGAGGAACAACCCCGGCGGACTTTTAAATGTCGCCGTTGATGTAGCGAGCAAATTTTTATCTCCCGGAAAGTTGGTTGTTTATACAAAGGGCAGAATTAAACAGCAGGAAATGGAATTTAAAGCGAGGAATAAAGAACCTAAAGCGGAATATCCGCTGGTCATCCTCGTAGATAAAGGTTCCGCATCCGGTTCCGAAATAGTAGCCGGCGCCATACAAGACCATAAGCGTGGAATCATCTTGGGAACAAAGACGTTCGGAAAGGGCTCTGTTCAAACCGTCATACCGCTTTCCGACGGTTCCGCTATTCGCCTGACGACCAGCAAGTATTTTACCCCGAACGGCAGGACTATTCACGGTGAGGGAGTTACGCCGGATATAATCGTCGAACGTGAAGAGTTGAAAAAAGAAGAGACAAAGCCAAAACCGGAAGAAATATTCGAAAAAATAGAGGAAGAACCACAGGCTCCCGTAGTCAAGAAGGAAGAATACGATAATCAGTTGCTTCGTGCGATAGATGTGATTAAAGCCGTAAAAATATACAAGACATTCAGCATGGCGAAATGAAGAAACGGATAGGTTACAATTTAATTATAGCGATAGCCGTCGTCATTTGCTTGATTTTCGCTTTTAAGCTTGCTACGACTATTTTTCAAAGGGATACCTTAGGCAAAATTATTTCTTCCGAACTTGCAAAGAGCAAAATCTCAAATAAAGATTTAGTCGGAAAAATAAGACATATTTATACCGAAAAAAGGTATTGGGTCTCTGCTTCATTTCCCATAGATGAGTTCGGCAAGCGCCTAAAAAACGCCCTGGAAAAAGCCGGCTTTTCGGTAAAACAGGAAATGAGGCAGAGCGCTGTCGCTGGAAAAAAAGAATTTAAAGAAGAAGTCTCATATTTGATATCAGAGCGGTCGTCGTATGTCCCGTTATTCCGTCTGACTTTGATTCGTAGAATTCCGTACCCAAAGGCAGAGGCGCCTAAGGTGCCGGCAAAAGCGAAAATAGCCATCGTTATAGACGATTGGGGTTATAACGTAAAAAATCTCGCCGATATTTTACAGATAGACGAACCGTTGACATTGGCTATTTTGCCGAATTTGCGATATTCGACCACAGTCGCAAAGAAGGCGAAAGAAAAGAATTTCGAAATAATCTTACATATGCCGATGGAGCCGAAAAACGATAAAATAAGGCTCGAGTTAAATACTTTATACACAACTATGGACGAGAAGGAAATCAGAGCTCATCTTGTCAAGGCGCTCAAGAGCGTTGCGTACGCCAGCGGAATATCGAATCACGAGGGTTCTAAAGCAACCGAGGATGAGAGGACGATGCGAGTGGTCTTCGGCGAGTTAAAAAAACAGAATCTATATTTTTTGGATAGTTTGGTTACTAACGAGTCCGTATGCGAACCGCTTTCGAGACAGATGGGAATAAAGTTTGCGCAGAGGTCGATATTTTTGGATAACGAAGAGGATCCGGGATATATTAAAAAGCAGTTCGAGCAATTGATAGATGTAGCGGTTAAAAACGGCGATGCCGTTGGGATCGGCCATGATAAAAAAAATACCGTTAAAGTCTTGAAAGAAATGTTGCCGAGATTTGAAGAGAACGGCGTTCGATTAGTTTACCTTTCGGAATTAGTGAGGTAAAATAATGAAATGTTAGTTTTGGGCATTGAGACATCCTGTGATGAAACGGGGGCAAGCGTCATTAGAGACGGGGAAAAAATCCTCTCTAATACTGTTGCATCTTCGCTTGAATTTCATAAAAGATACGGCGGCGTAGTGCCGGAAATAGCTACGAGATATCACGTGGAAGTTATAAATTACGTCATTGGCGACTCCCTAAAAAAAGCAAAGGTAAAATTAGAAGATATAGATTTAATCGCGGTGACTCACGGCCCTGGACTTGTGGGTTCGCTTCTGGTCGGTATTTCGTTTGCGAAGGCGTTAAGTTATTCTTTGAACCTTCCTTTAATCGGCATCAATCACCTATGGTCGCATATCTATTCGGGGTTAGTGGGCAGGGGCGATATCGAGTTCCCGTTTATCGGGCTTATTATTTCAGGAGGACATACGAGCCTTGTATTTTGCGAAGATATCGGAAAATTTAAATTACTGGGACAGACCAGAGACGACGCCGTCGGTGAGGCGTTTGATAAGGTTGCTAAAGTCTTGGGCTTAGGATATCCAGGCGGCCCCGGAATTGAGAGGAACGCGCAAGGCGGCGATTGCAATTCCATCAGATTTTCGCCAACGTATTTAGACGACGATTCTTACGATTTTAGTTTTAGCGGAATAAAAACTGCTGTATTATATTATATTAGGAAAAAGCGTTTAGATAAAAGGCTAAAGTCGGATATCGCTGCGAGTTTTCAAAAAGCTGTTTTCGACTCGCTCGTTGAGAAATCGATAGGTGTATGCAAGTCAAAAGGAGTCAGGTCGTTAGTCGTTGGCGGCGGCGTGAGCGCGAACAAATATTTTAGAAAGATTTTGACGGATGCGGGTTCCAAGAACGGAATCGATGTTATATTTCCGCCGTTTGAACTTTCGCTTGATAACGCGGCGATGGTGGCCGCATTAGGTTATAACTTATTTAAAAGAGGTATTAGGTCGGATTTAACTTTAAGCGCAGAGCCGAACTTAAGTGTATAGTTTATAGTCGATGGTTTATAGCTACGAGGTGAAAAAATGGTAACGGATGTCGAAATGATTTTGAGGTTGCTATTGGCGGCTATTTTAAGCGGGCTAGTAGGGTACGAACGCGAGGTTCACGGACGAGCAGCGGGTTTGAGAACACATATTTTAGTCTGCCTCGGCTCAACGTTAATAACGCTTACTTCAATGCATTTCTTTGAGGTATACAAAGGTCAAGCTACCTTGGACCCTGCTCGAATCGCAGCGCAAGTCGTAAGCGGCATCGGCTTCTTAGGAGCGGGAACGATTTTGAGATTTAAAGCGTCGGTGCGCGGCCTTACGACCGCCGCGAGTCTATGGTCTGTTGCCGGCATCGGCCTTGCGGTCGGAAGCGGCTTATATATCCCCGCCGTCGTTACGACGATTTTAATTTTGGCCACGTTGTTTTTCCTCACCAGAATCGAAAGGTTAATCTTAAGAAAAGATTGGTATAAGATAATGGAAATCGAGACAAAATCAGGCGCTTTTCAACTTGAGAATATTCGCTCGATATTATCGGAATATGAGGTTGAAATAAAGGATTTTGAAGTTCATAAAGCGGCTTCCTCGGACGATATGATTTTGAAGTTGAGCCTTAAATTATTAACGAACGAATATGACAACGAGATTATCTCTAAGATGCGTCAGCTCGATGGCGTCAAAAAGGCAAACTGGACCCTGATATCATAGGCTCACATTCCACCACATTCCACCTCGTAGGTGGTAGGTGGTAAAAAAAGGAGGGGTTTTAAGATGTTAGGTAAGGGAAAGAAAAAAGCCGAGGAGAAGGTCTTAGATGTGGATGCAAGTATGCAAGGGACGCTGTCATTTAAGGACCCGGTAAATTTGCAAATAAACGGCAGATTTGAGGGCACGCTCGATACGAAGGGGGCGTTAACGATAGGCGAAAAAGCATTTGTCAACGCAAATATCGTCGGCGACGAGATTACGATTGCAGGAAGGGTCGCCGGAGAAATAATTGCGAAGAAATCTCTTAAACTAATTGCGCCCGGTCGCGTAGACGGGAATATAAGAACGCCGCTTCTATATATCGCTCAAGGCGCCGTATTAAATGGAAATTGTCAAATGTCAGGCGAAGCCAAAGCGCCAGCGCAAAAGATAGAGGCGCTGATGGGCACGGACGAAGTAGCAAGATATTTAGCGATAGATTCTTCTTTAGTTTATGATTGGGCGGTCAATGGGAAACTCCCGGCGATTAGGGATGGCGATACATTTCGTTTTGATAAGCTCAAAATAGATGAGTGGATTGCATCCGAACGAATTAAATGACCAGTCGAGAGGTTTTTTAGCGGGAGGCAGGGGTGATCTTAAGACAAAGAAGAGCCGAAGGACTTCATAGCGAGTCAATGTCAGAGGAGAAGTTGCTTACCTTAAAAGAGGCCGCGCAGTACCTTGGCCTCGAGCAAGAAGAGGTAAGAGATTTCGTTGTTCAAGAAAAGATTCCAGCGTATAAATTAGGCGGAGAATTTTTGCGGTTCCGCAAGGACCAACTCGAAGCATTAAAAGATAGAATTCAAATTTTAAAAAAATCCACCGCTAAAGGAAGGATTATTTCAATTGGAGGCGAAGGGAGGATTAAATATTCACTTTGGGAGCGCATCGGGGATTTTATATATTTCAACAATTTTTATTTCTTCGCCGCCATCGTTATCATAATTTTGCTTTTTATAGTTTTGAGGTACAAATAAAAATATATGGATTTTTCCGAACGTTCTATAAAGGAAGTGCTTGCTCAATTAAGAAAAGGGAAGATTTCCCAGGGGCTCGCTTTCAAAAAGCTGAAGGACCTTCCTTTTGAAGATTTAGGTTTTGCCAAAATAGATTTCCATCGTACGATAAGAAAAGGATTTCCCGAAGCGATATTTGCACCGGGTAAGGAGGCGGCCCAAATAGCTGAAATCGCCAGAAAAATAGTCTCAAGCGGCAATACGCTTCTCATTACAAAAGCGACGCGCATTTTATACGATTATTTAGCGAAGATGATGCCGTGGCTTAAATTCAATGAGCCCGCCAAGATGATTTATTATCAGGGAAGAAAAAATTTAAAGAAGAAAGGTCTGGCGCTTGTCGTTACAGCAGGAACCTCTGATATTCCGATTGCTGAAGAGGCCTGTTTGACGTTAGAGATTTTGGGGAACAAAGTGAAGAGGCTTTATGACGTAGGCGTTGCAGGCATTCATCGGGTTGTCGATAGACTCGATTTGATTAAAGGGGCACGTGTGATTATCGTCATCGCTGGAATGGAAGGGGCTTTAGCTTCGATAATTGGCGGCTTGACAAAAAACCCGGTAATTGCCGTGCCGACCTCAATAGGGTACGGCGCCTCATTTGAGGGGCTCTCTTCGCTTCTTACGATGTTAAATTCCTGTGCGCCGGGCGTGTGCGTTGTAAATATAGACAACGGTTTTGGCGCAGGTTATTTTGCGAGTTTAATAAACAGATGACGAAAATTCTATATTTAGATTGTTCAAGCGGAATTAGCGGCGATATGTTTTTGGGCTCGTTAATCGATTGTGGAGTCGATATCAATTACTTGACTTTCGAACTACGCAAGATTAAATTAAATGGATATACGCTAAAAGCGCACAAAGTAAAGCGCAATCGAATTGTCGGCACGAAATTCGATTGCATTTATAATACAAATGATATACACTTTAACGCGAGAACGTTTAAAGACATAGTTAAGTTGATAAATACTTCTTCTCTTGCAAGCGAGATAAAAGAAAAGGCGATTTCGGTATTCGAGAATTTGGCAAATTCCGAAAGTCGAGTGCATCAAGTTCCAATAAAGGAAGTCCATTTTCATGAGGTTGGCAGCGTAGATTCAATCGTAGATATCATAGGTTCCTCCATAGCGATAAAAAAATTAGAGATAGACGAAATCTATTCTTCACCTTTGAATTTAGCGAAACCAGCTCCTGCAACTGCCCATTTGCTTAAAAGTGCGCAAGTTGAGTTCTCCGGCCTTCCTTATGAATTGGTCACGCCCACAGGCGCCGCAATTATAAAGACCTTCTCGAACGGATTTGGGCCGGTTCCGCCGATGAAAATCCTTAAGGTTGGTTTCGGAGCTGGAACCTATGAGATACCAAATCATCCTAATATTTTGAAGGCGATAGTAGGAGAGGAAGTTAACCCCGTTAGAAATCGAAGATTTTCTAACGGGGTAAGCAGCTTAGAGACAGATGTGGTTACGGTAATTGAGACCAACATAGATGATATGAATCCCCAAGGTTATGAATATCTAATGGAAAGGTTGTTCAAGGCAGGCGCTTTGGATGTTTATTTAACCCCGGTGATTATGAAAAAATCCAGGCCTGGTTGCATCGTCACCGTTTTGACAGAACCTTCAAAGGCAGATAAAATTTCTGAGATTATATTTGAGGAGACCCCGAGCTTAGGGCTAAGGCAATATCAAGCCGCTAGGCGAAGATTAGAACGGAAGGTCATTGAGGTAAAGACCAAATTCGGGAAAGTAAGAGTAAAGCTCGGTTTCTTAGGAGATGAATTGAAAGTTGTTTCTCCGGAATATGAAGATTGTAAAAGGATAGCGAAGTCAAAAGCGCTTCCTTTTCGTCGGATCTACGAAGAAACAAAATCAGCCGCGATGTCGAAATGCCGAAAGGCGAGGGCGTAGTTTGGTCGAGAAACATAGATTAATAGCGGAATATTTAACATCGATTGGGATATTAAGCGATTCTCAGCTTAAGGGTGTCTTGAAGATGCAACTGGAGACGCAGGACCGACTTTCAAATATCCTCATCGAAATCGGATTTACAAAGACCGAACAATTGAAGGACCTGATATCGTCTCAATTTGGGCTCGCTCTTGTCCCAACGTTTGACCTGGAAATTCCTTTAACGGTTACATCAAACCTACATCCAGAATTTGCATATCGCCATAGGTTGCTTGCGATAAAATTCGAAACCGGCACCGTAACCGTTGCGACAGACGACCCGATAAATCTATTGGCGCAGGCAAATTTAGAATCCATGGCAAATGTAAAATTGGAGTTTGTGTTGACGCCTGAGGCGCATTTGAATATCGCATTGGAGAGACATTATGGTCGAAGTGAAGATTTTTTAAAGGGGATTGCTAAAAAAGAAGATGAAACTACAGTTGCATTCAAAGGGCTAGCAGATGAGGCGGTAAAAAAGGAAGAAGCGCTCATAATCAAATTGGTCATGCAGGTGATTTCAGAGGCGGTTAGACTTCGCGCATCAGATATTCATATGGAGCCCTTAGAGGATAAATTTAGAATAAGATATAGAATAGACGGTGTCCTCCATGAGATTCCAGGCCCGCCAAACCAATTGCAGGCAACGGTTATAAGCAGGGTAAAAATTATGGCGGGGTTAAATATCGCCGAGAAAAGGCTGCCACAGGACGGGAGGATAAGGATAGAGGCAAAGGGCAAGGACCTTGATATCCGCGTTTCAACCCTTCCTGCGCTTTATGGCGAGAGCGTCGTTATGAGGCTTCTCGACAAATCGAGCCTGTTTCTTAGCCTTAAGGAATTGGGATTTAGACCTGAGGATGAAGAAAAATTTGAAAAAATAATTCACCTTCCATACGGATTTATTTTGATCACAGGTCCGACAGGAAGCGGCAAAACAACAACATTATATGCGGCATTAAATCATATAAATAAGCCGAATAAAAAATTAATTACCGTAGAAGATCCGGTCGAATATCAGTTGTCGGGCGTAAACCAGGTTCACGTAAAACCCTCGATTGGGCTTACATTTGCCTCGGGGTTGCGGGCGATCTTGAGGCAGGCGCCTGATGTAATAATGGTGGGGGAAATAAGGGATTTCGAGACGGCCTCGATCGCTATTCAAATGGCATTAACAGGGCATTTATTATTTAGTACACTGCATACCAATGATGCCCCCGGGGCGATTACCCGCTTAATCGATATGGGAATAAAGCCATATCTTGTAAGTTCCACTGTCAAGGCGATAATGGCGCAAAGGTTGGTGCGCAGGATTTGCAATAACTGTAAGGAATCATATACGCCGACGAGCGAACAATTGGTCGCCATAGATTTAAAGCCAGAAGATTTATCAGGAAAGGCGCTTTATCGCGGACGCGGTTGTAAAGAATGTGTTTATACTGGATATAAGGGAAGAATAGGAATCCTTGAGCTTTTGACAGTTGATGATGAAATATGCGACTTAATCATAAAGAAGGCCTCTTCAACTGTTATTAGGGATGTGGCCAGAAAAGCCGGGATGAGGACCCTCCGCGATGACGGCACGTTAAAGATTTTAAGCGGCATTACGACGATACCTGAAGTTGTGCGGATCACTCATGGTTATGAGGAGTAAGATGCCAGAGCGAACAAAACCAGAACGTCCGGAACGCTACAGAAGAATTGGAGAACTACTATTGGCTAAAGGTTTGATAACCGCCAAACAACTCGAGCAAGCTCTTGAGGAACAAAAATTAACCGGAAAAATACTAGGGCGGATTTTGATCGATATGGGATTGGTCAAGGAAGATGATATATTGCAGGCCTTAGGGGCAAGGGCTGGAGTTTCAGTGGCGAAATTGAGGGATATGAAAATTCCCAAAGAAGTCGTCGATAAGCTCCCTGCGTCAGTCGCCAAGATTTATACGGTTATGCCAATTAGCATTGAAGCGAATGCTTTAACGATCGCGATAGCAGATCCTTTGAACGTCTCAGTTTTTGATGATTTAAGATTTATACTTGGGATGAATATCAAGGGCACCATAGCAAGCGAAGAGGGAATAAAGGACGCGATACAAAGATATTATGGCACTGAAGTCGAGACCATAGAAGAGGTATTGAGCGTCTTTGGCGAGAAGATGGAGATTGTGCCAACCGAGAAGATGGAAGATGTTGCGACCCTACAGGAATTGGCTTCTCGCGTACCCATAATCAAACTGGTGAATATGATTCTACTTGAGGCCGTCAAGGAGAAGGCTTCAGATATACATTTCGAACCCTTTGAACGCGAATACAAGATTAGATATAGGGTGGATGGCGTGCTATATGAGGTTGCTCGTCCGCCAAAAAATCTTAGTTTAGGTTTGGCGTCGAGGATTAAAGTTATGGCTAATTTGGATATCGCAGAGCGTAGGCTCCCTCAAGATGGTCGAATTATGATCTCAATCGAGGGCAATGAGGTGGACTTGAGGATTTCAACCCTGCCTACGATATTTGGCGAAAGCGTAGTGATGCGAGTCCTCGACAGGAGCACGGTTAGTTTGTCTATCAATGAAATAGGCATGTTTGATGATATGAAGCAGGCTATGCACTATTTAATCCAAAAGCCAAACGGGATTATTCTTGCGACGGGTCCGACCGGTTGCGGCAAGACCACTACATTATATTCTTACCTGCGAGAGATAAATAAGATAGAATATAAGGTTATTACGACTGAAGACCCGGTCGAATACGACATAAATGGAATTATCCAGGTCCCGATAAAACCAAAGATCGGTTTGACATTTGCGACTTCGCTTCGCCATATTTTACGGCAGGACCCCAACATTATTATGGTTGGTGAAATAAGAGACCCTGAGACAGCGCAGATTGCAATTCAGGCCTCACTTACTGGTCATTTGGTATTTTCGACCCTACATACTAATGATGCGCCCGGGGCGATAACGAGGCTGATAGATATGGGGATAGAGCCATTTTTAATCACCTCTACTTTAGAGGCGGTAGTGGCGCAGAGGCTTGCGAGAAAAATTTGTCAGAATTGCAAGGAGGAATATACTCCCGAACCGGAAATTTTAGGTGATTTAGGAGTATCTTCGGATATAGTGAAAACAAAAAAATTCTATCGGGGCCTAGGATGCAGCAGATGCAATAATTCAGGTTATAAAGGAAGGGTGGGCATTTTCGAACTTCTTGTGATGAATGATAAACTTCGTTCGCTCATAATTGAGAAAGCCCACACCGCCGTAATTAAGAAAGCGGCGGTTGAGTCCGGGATGAAGACTTTACTGGATGACGGCCTCTTGAAAATTTATAACGGAGTTACTACGATTGAAGAAGTTTTAAGGGAAGCCCAAACATTAGTTTTGTAGAAAATCTAAAAGGGGTGATTAAAACCATATGCCGATCTTCAACTATGTCGCAATTGACAAACGCGGAAAGGAAATAAAGGGTAAGCTCGAAGTGGATAGCCACGAAGCTGCCATCGCGAAGATTCGTGAGATGGGTTATTATCCGACGAGCATCCTTGAAGAGAAGGGGAAAATTAAACGGCCCCTTGAGGGCGAAGGCGCCGAGGGGGTTAAAGCCGTAACAAGGTTACCTATCACAAAGCGAGTCGGTAAAATAAATCAAAATCAACTTACTTTGTTTACACGACAACTCGCTACCTTAATCGGCGCTGGCTTACCCCTGATGCGCTCATTATACGTTTTGGAACGACAAGAAAAGAGAGGCATTTTAAAAAATATCATACATGGATTAAGCGAAGAGGTCGAAGGAGGAGGTTCTTTTTCAGATGCGCTTTTGAGGTATCCAGAAAGTTTCTCCCCGCTTTATGTAAATACGATTAAAGCTGGAGAGACGGGTGGAGTTTTGGAATTAGTATTATCGAACCTTGCTGATTTTGCCGAGAAGACGCAGAAGGTTAATAGAAGAATAAAGGCAGCATTAATTTATCCTGCGTTGGTCTTGCTTATGGCAATTTCTGTTTTGGCCTTTTTGATAACCTTTATCGTCCCAAGATTTATGGAGATTTTTAAAGAGATCGGCGCACAGCCGCCGCTTTTAACTCAAATTTTGATAAATGTAAGTACATTTGCTCAGCAGAATTGGCTCTTTGGAGTAGGCGGCATAGTGGCGTTGAGCTTTGCTTATGGATTTTTATATAGGCTGGCCAAGATACGGTTGGTCATCGATAACATTAAATTACATATTCCGATAATGGGCGAATTGCTTCGGAAAGTCGCGATCTCGCGTTTTACGAGGACATTTGGCACACTGCTTTCGAGCGGCGTGCCAATTTTACAAGCGCTGATAGTCGCCAAAGATACTGCGGGAAATGAAGTTATAGCGCATTCAATAGTCGAAGTGCACGACAGCGTTCGCGAAGGGGAGACCGTTGCGAAGCCATTGCTCGGCACGGGCATATTTCCGGCAATGGCCGTCAATATGATCTCCGTCGGCGAAGAGACGGGTTCTCTTGACCAGATGTTATTGAAAGTAAGCGACGTCTATGATGAAGAGATTGATGTAATGGTTTCCGAACTTATGTCATTGCTTGAGCCGATTTTGATTATTGGAATGGGGCTAATAGTTGGCTTCATCGTAGTGGCGATGTTTCTGCCCCTATTTCAGATTATTAGGGCCTTTGGCAGCTAAGCTTGAAAACGGGGAAAATCTCGTGTATATTTTATATAGAAGGAAAGGAAGGCGCATCAAATTATAAATAGGAAAAATCGAAACGGTTTCAGTTTAATAGAATTAACGATAGCATTAGGCATCATTGTAATCCTAGCGGCGATGGCTATCCCGAATTATGGAAAGCTTATCACCACAATGAAGTTAATGACATCGGCTAGAAATATTGCCACGATGTTAAAGGCCGGCAGAAGTTATGCCGTTACTCAGAGGGCGATATACAGGGTGGTCTTTGATACCACGGTTACGCCGAATCTTATTTATATAACGGATAATGCCGGAGTTCAGGTCGGCAACATATACGCATTGTCCGGCGAGTTAAACATCCCGGGCATCACGTTTGAGTTAGATGCGGATGGTAAGCGTAAAGCTTCGTTTAAATCAACAGGCGCTCTTACTGATGAGACCGTGCCAGATAGGAGCGTTTGGATAAGAAAGGCTAATGCGACATCGTATCAAACTAGCCCTTTAAATTTTAAACGAATTAATGTTATTAGCATAACAGGAAAGGTCACTATAGATGAAACGCCAGGGCCTTAATGGATTTACTTTAGTAGAGATCGTAATATCTCTTGCTATATTTGCGGTCGGAATAGTGGCGCTTTTGGCGCTTTTTGCTGTAGGGTTCGACACAGCAAAACGCTCGGCAAATTTAACCGCGGCAACCATCTTTGCCCAGCAGAAGATGGAAGAAGTAAAGATGGCGGGTTATCCGGTGCTCTCCGATGAGGGCTCTTTTTCCGACACCAATTATAAATACAAGATTGAGGCCTCTGATATAGGGCCCAGTGGATATTCGCAGGAGGTTACGCTTACGGTTACATGGAAATATAGAGATAAGGATTACGAGGAGAAGTTTATAACATATGTCGCTAAATTTACGCCATAGACCGGGGCTTACTCTGGTAGAAATTTTAGTAGTGATGGCTATATTTTCGATTTTGGCCACGATGCTATTTACAGTTTTTAGAGGGGGGATAGATGCGTGGCGCAAGATGGAGACGCATTTGGATGTATACCAGAATGCGAGGATTGCATTGGAGCAGATGACGCAGGAAATTTCACAAGCTTTTTTAGACCAATCTTCATCCGATATAACGAAATGGGCTTCTTTTTACGGCAATGACGAAGGCGGCGCGAGGATAAAAACCAACTCCGCAAAAGATGAAGTTTTTTTTGTGGCGCCGGTTGAAAATGCGGGGGATATGGATTTGTGTGAAATCGGATATTGGTTAGACGGGAAAGGGACAGCAGATACCTCGGACGACGTCCTTATGAGGCATTTCCAAAAATTCGACTCGCCCGATGATTTGCCGATAAGATATGATTTTACTAATGCGGACAGCGATGATGCGTTAGCCGCAAATGTAAAGAATTTGCAATTTAGATATTATTATCGCTCGGCCGCTTTCGCTGCGCCCACGGCCATCGCAAATAGCTGGAATGCGACTCAGAATCTTCTCACGAACTACGATGCGCAAGGAAGTGAGAAGAATCCCGATGGGCTTCCGAATGCGGTAGAAATCACTTTAACTATGCAAACAAAAGATGGCATAGAGACCAAGACATTTACTACTTTGGTAGCAATTGAGGCCGCAAGATAATATGATTACTTTTTTAAAAAACCGAAGAGGAATCGCTTTGATAATGTCCGTCGGCTTGCTGGCGATGATGTCGATTATCGCAACCAGTTTTGCGGTTAATATGAGACTGGAGTATGGGGCAGCTGTAAATTATCGCGATAGCCTAAAGGCACGATATGCCGCAGAAGCAGGGATGGCGTTAGCGATAGCCTATATGAGATATTTTGCCGTAACCAAGCATTATGGCGACCCAAGTGATAACTGGAATTATATAAGTCAGTCCCAACCTTCCCTTGACACCTTTGGCGGAAACCCCGCAAATAACTCAACCTCAGGCTCATTTTCGCTTGCGGCGGGCACCTTAAACCGCGCAACCTACTCCATAAAGGTAACGGATACCGCAGGCCAGATAAATATAAACGACGGCACAGCCACAACAGGCAGATTGGACCTTATGTTGCGGGCGCTTGGCCTTTCCGCAGCAGAGGCATCCGCTATCATCTCGAATCGCCCCGCAGAAGGTTATGTTACCAAGGAACAGGTAAAACTCTACATATCCCTTGCCTCATATAACACCATAAAGGACTATATCACGGTCAACAGCTACATAGACCAGAACAGCGAGGACACAACCGCAGGCACGCCCTATGACCGCAAGGCCCCTATATGCATAAACACGGCCCCCGCCCCTGTGCTACAAGCCGTCTTAGAGCCCGTTACTAACCAACCAAAGGCACAGGCCTTAGCAAATGCGATGATAACCAGAAGAGGTAGCAATGCCTTTGATAATTGGAGTGAATTTGATACCTACATAGATGGGGTCACAATCACCCCTCCCCTCAACTCAACAGACAGGGCAAATATAAAGAATAACGCCAACCCCAACAGGGTAAAGCCTACAACCTACACCACAGATTTCTGTTTTCATCCAAGCGGAATCTATGAGATAGAGTCACTTGGCAAGATAGGCCGGGATGGGAATTCAGATTATGACTTAGAGGATACCTCGGGCGTAAATCCACAGGATAAGGTTAATGCGCAGCGGAAGATATTGTCTATAGTCAAGGTCTATGACGTCTTAAACTTCACTACAAAAGAGCAGTTTCGTGGAGAGGATGCAAATTACAATAGCATACTTGACTCAGGAGAGGATACTAATGGAAATGGAACCTTGGATAGGCCCACCTATGAGAGGGTAAACTGGCTTAACACCTGCCCTGTAATTTCAACTGATGACCAAGGCTTAAGTTATGCGTCAGGATATACTACCATACCCGGTTCTTTAAAGATAGGCTTCTGGGATAACTTTGACGAGGATAATAATGACAATATAAATAAAATAGGATACAGTTGGAGTAATTTCAGTCAGGGGAGTGCTTCGTATCCGATGAATATAGGAAATGCAGACACAGGCGACAGCGATAACGAACTTTGGGGCGAGGGGTGGCCTAAGTTCACTCTCTACGATACTGCAAAATGGAAATTTAGCAATGAGTTCTCTATACGTGTCTCTTTACGTGTCTTTTTAGGTATCTCTTCGATACCCAGCGCCGCAGGCGATCTCGACACAGGACATGTAGAATTTCATTGGGGAGGCGGCCCCAAAGCCAAATTATGGACTCAACGCTGGGGATTTTTCACTGATAGGCGGTACGGCTATAGGATAGATATCACGCAGCCTCCACCTTACTGGAGGCCGACCGTCGCCGTTGATCCCGACAGCACGCCGAGGCAAGGCAAGGATTTCTTCGACAGCAAGATATTTCTTGAGTTATGGGATCCGGAGCGCAACGAACGCACTTATAACGTAGGAAATCTCTATGGCCTAACGGAGCTGGTGTCAGACCATTATAACAATTGGCTATCGGAACAAGACCAGGACCAGTATCATGGAGTAACTCCGGAGTTGAAGACGCTTAAATTAGTGGTGAACAGCGGCCAAACACCGAATTACCGCGTCTATCTGGCAGTAAGTCAGCAGGGGTGGCATCAATATTGGAGATATGATAACGGATGGTTTATAAATTGGGGTGGCTACGATTCCATAAGGACCGGCTATATACTCATTCCTTTTCATGATGATGCTTCCAATTCCCTGATGAGTGACAGGTATAATTATTATCGGTACGATAATACCCAGCCTAATGCGTGGCAGAGCGCTAATTGGTATCTGGTGTTATATGCCAATAACGCACGGCCTATATGGGATGAAGTAAGGATAATACCCAATAACGGCAATTATACTTCGATAAATTTTGCCACCACCGCTAATGTTAAATGGGGCACGGTTTCCTGGACACCGACTATTCCATCGACAGCCAGCGCTACATCGGAACAGATTGCGCTTCAGTTAAACACCGGAAGCGGTTTTTCCGCCGTCACTATTAATGGAAGCGTAGCAGGAACTTCCTCGACCGTCGCGTATAAAGCATTTTTCACAACGAACGATGCTGATTATAGCGAAACCCCTGTCTTTGAAGATGTGACTATAACATATCTTCCGAGGACCCGGATTATATATTTGAGATATATTTAAAAAGACTTTTTAAGGAGGAATTATGCGTCGCTTTATCGTGTTATTTATAATTTTCTCTTGTATCTGTTACGCAGCCGGCCCTAATCCGGCCTTCGCGGATATAATAACGTTAAAAGAGGGAGGCGAGACGATAAACGGCAAGATAATAAAAGAGACTGATACGGAACTTACCGTTAAGTTAAAGACCGGAGGGACAGCGACTTTTCCAAAATCGTGGGTCAAGGATATAAAGAGAGAAGATATACCCGAGAACGAATTATATACAAAGCAGGATATCTATTTCATAAAATACAAGAGGTTGGATTCAAAGTCCGCAAAGGCCCAACTTGAATTGGCCGAGTGGTGCTTTAAAAACGGCACCGCTGAAAACGGCCTCTTTGAAATGGCTGAAAGACATCTCAAAATAGCCAAAGAATTAAATCCCGATATCCCTGCGGGCGTAGATGAAAAGCTTGCGGTCATTGAAAATATGAAGGCACAGAGCGCCTACTCGGTCGCAGAGGCCTTGTTTAAAGCGGGCTCCTATCTCGCGTCTGAGCGCGCCATCCTTAATTTGATATCTACATATCCTAATTCTGATTATGCAGGTCAAGCCAAGGGACTCTTAAATCAAATATGGGGAGAGAAAAGGGCTGATAAATTAGTCGCTTTAAAAGATGAGTTGCCTGCTATCGCCTCTTCCGGGCAGGAGCTAAATCTCATTTTAAATTACATGAAAGAAGAACTCAAAACCGCCTATTTTAAGAAATGTTTGAGCAAGGCCAAGGATTTTGAGGCAAGGGCGAATGAGGTTAAAGATGAGAAGGAAAAGTTAAACCATCTCACCTTGGCGCTAAATTGTTATGATTTGACTTTGAATTCAACAGACGCCGCTGACAAAGATTACGCCAACTCGAAGATGCAGGAGTTAACCGAGAAATTTTTTAAATACCTTCCCATACCCGATAAGATAGGGGAGGAAAAAGTGGTAACTTACTTAGGGCGCCTTGAGGACGAAGGGCTCGTGGAGGGGATAACCAGCCAATATTTTAAAATGGGCGAGGCCTTAAAGGACGAGGCCGCCCGAACCTCCCAGCCTGAAAAGGCAGAAAAGGCAATATCTGCATATCATTGTTTCTCGATTGCTTATTATTTTTCCAAAGACGAAGGCAAAAGAAAAGAGGCCTTTGATAAGATGATTGAATCCCAGCGCCTCGCCAGGGAACTTAAGTAGAGCAAAGAAAAAGTAATAATTGACAAATCTTTTTTTATTCCCTAAACTATAAGAAAGTTTTTAAAGCCGAATGGGAAAACGTGTAGTAGGAATAGATATAGGCGCAGGTTCAGTAAAGCTCGTTGAGGTCGAAAGGACCGCGGAAGGCATCCAGTTGCTTCGAGCGAAATTCTTCGATTTGACCCACCATTCTGAGTCGGAGAAGAGGGAGGCGCTGGTCCGCGAAGGCCTTGAAGGATTACTTAAGACCGAGAAAATTAGGGGCGGAAAATCAGCGATTTCCCTGTCCGGCCAATCGGCATTCATCAGATTCTTAAAACTTCCCAGAATTCAAAGGAGTAAAAAAGACAAGATTATCAGATACGAGGCCCAGCAGCAGGTTCCGGTTCCTTTGGGAAATATCATTTGGGATTATCAGGCTTTTCGCTTTGTTGAGGCGGCGGAAGAAGATGTGCTATTGGTCGCGATAAAAAAGGAGTTCGTCGAACCTACCGTGAATTATCTTTCAAAATCAAATCTTGATATAGAATTCGTAGATGTAAGTCCTTTTTCGCTTTTCAATGCGATAACGTTTAATGAACCATTAAAACAAGGCATAATTCTTGATATAGGCGCCAAGGCGACGAACCTTATAATAGTTGTAGAAGAAAAAAGTTTTTGGGTAAGGTCAATTTTAATCGCAGGAGACGAGATGACGCGCGCCATATCGTCTAAGCTTGGGATGCCGTTTGATAAGGCGGAAGAATTAAAAAGAAGGGAAGGCGCAATTTTAACTGGCGCAAGCTTATCGCCGGTAGAGTCAACTCCTACAGGCAGGGACATCTCGAATATATTAAGTCCCATTTTTTCCGATTTCGTCTCATCCATTACTCAATCGTTGGATTTTTATCGGACGGAGTATGCGCGAGATATCACGATTAATGAGGTGATTTTATCTGGCGGCGGTTCGAAATTAAAAGGCATCGAGGAATTTTTAAGCGTGAATTTAAGCATGCAAGTCAGGCGTATAAACTTAACCAAAAAAATAAGATGTCCATCGAATTTGAGGTTAGACGTTGATTTTCAGACCAGGTTCGGACCTGCCATCGGGCTTGCGCTTCGCCTCATACAAAAATGCCCGATCAACATCGACCTCTTACCGACTGAGAAAAAGGTCGAAAGGGATTTTAAAAAGAAGAGAACCTACGTCATCATATCCGGGATTTTTCTCGCTTTGATCCCGTTTACTTTGGCGTTGTATTTTATTGCCCAGGCCCAAGTCCTTAAAACGCAACTTAGGTCCCTGGATAATTTAGTATCGGAATACGAGTTTGTTCAAAATAAAATTAATTCATTGGATAAAGAGATTAAACTTTCAAAAGCGAAGTTAAGCCCTTTTAATGAATTGGCGATAAA
>CAZXJX010000002.1:4762-18393 GCA_964641235.1 uncultured Planctomycetia bacterium | reverse complement strand
GAAGTTATTTATGCTCGAGGCCTTGCTTGAATTAGAAAAACTCTTGCCCTCCGGTACGTGGATTACCGCTTTTAAGGCCGATGGGGATTCTGTGATTTTAGAGGGGCAGACCACTTCCACCTTGCTTGCAATTACCGAATTTAAAAATCGACTTGAGGAATCTGAATTATTCGAATCGGTTATAATAGAGAGCGCAAACTTGCCCAAGGAGACAAAAGGGGGAGATAGCCAGATCAGGAACTTTTCTATCAAATTTAAGCTGAAAGGAAAGATATAAATTAGTGGCTAAGGGCCTTGGTTCGCCGGAGTTAATAAAAACTGTCTTAGGCATACTCATTGCAGCATCGATTCTATACGCTGGCATAATGGGATATCAAGAATATTCCTGTAAAAATTCAATTGGCCAGAACCAGACGAAGCTAACGCGTTATAGAAAGGTGGGGTTAGCCAGCCTGAAGAGGAAAAAAGCCGGCTTGGAGAAGGAATTAAGCGAGAGCGCAAATCATTATAAAGAAATTACCCGGTATCTTAGCTCAAAGCCAAAGGCTAAAATGTCGAAGGAGGCGGCAGACCCTTTAAAGTTTAAGGAGGAGTTATATAAAGTACAGACTAAACTGAAAGAAGATGGCAGCGCTATTGGGTTTGAATTTCCGGCGGGATTGGGGTTCGCCAAGTACGAGAAGGAAATCCCAACCGTCGCTGAATTGCCGAGTAGGGTTAAACAACTTGAGATTATACAAGAGATAGGGATATTGATGTTAAAGTCTAAAGTCCCCAAAATCACAGATATCGAATTTGAGGATGTCAAAGATGTAATCGCCGAGGGAAGCGAGGATACTGTCTATAAAAAATTTCCGCTCGCGATATCGTTTAATTGCGAAAATGAAAATTTGATAAATTTCTTACATGGGTTAAGCATTTCAGATATCGCGTTTATGATAGATTCTATAAATTTGAAGACTTCCCTCGAGAAGAAACCCGCTGCCGAGACGGATGAGGATAAGGGAAAACTTACTGTGGAGATGGTGATTTCAGCCGCCATTTTTTAAAGGGCCGTTAAGAAGAGTAGAAATTTGAAGAACATAAATAAGCTCACAACGCTAATTTTGTTTATTATCTGGATATTTGTGATGTGGAGGACCTTTTGGAGTTCGCCATCCAGAGAAATTCCACCCACATTCGATTTAAACAGCGAAAAAATCTCTAATTCAAAAACGGAGGTTGAACAATCTCCCGAAGATTTAAGCGACTACACAACGATGTTTGAACGGCTGAAGGCCCAATTTGATATAAGCCGTTTCAAAGGGTTATTTGATAGGAATATCTTCATAAAACCAGAAAAGCGCGTTGTGATATTTAACCCTGAAAATCTCAAATTGCTGTCGACGGAACCTATCACGTTGCCGTTTATGTACAATGGATACATTCAAGCCGCGAATGGGGCTATAATCGCCCAGGTAAATTGGGATGGAAAAACATATTTTGTTAAAGAAGGCGAAAAGTTTAATGGTTACAAAGTGATAGCCATACAGAGAAAGAGATTAACCGTAGAAGAAAAAGAGGGACAACTGATATTGGAGTTTAAAAAACCAGGCAAAGGGAAAGAACTTGTTGCAAAACTTTATAATGAATTGGACGAGAGGATATACGAGGTAAGGAAGGATGAAGAGATAAATAGCTATAAAATACTTGACATAGCAGCTGATAGTGTGGTATTATGGGGCGAAAATAAAGAGTGGCTGATAAAGAAAGGGAGATGACGTAAATGAAGAGAAAAAATGGAGTTAAACGTAGAAATGCAATTCTATTTTTAGCTTTTAATCTATTCTTTATTATGTTTTTAATGGAAGATGTTGCTAATGTAGCTTATGCTATAACTAGGAGCGAATCCGGGGAAGCGCTTGAGGCGAAGATAATAGCGGAGGAATTAACGAAGGAAAAACGAGCTGAAAGAAAATCGCTAATCTCAGAGCTTTTTAATGAGGGGAAGGAAAATTATGAAGCAAAAAATTATGAAACTGCAACAGGTTTTTTCGAGAGGGTGCTCCAAATCGACCCTGCCAATAAAACTGCAAGGCACTATGTAGATTTATGTAAGGAAGCAGTGGGCAAGGAAATACCGGAGACCGTCACCGATTCTTTAATCAAACGCGGGAAGGATAATTATAGGAAGAAACAATATTCAGCTGCGATAGCTGATTTTGAAACCGCATTAGCTTCTAATCCTAATGATGCAGAGGCAGGGGCGTGGCTTGCTAAGGCAAAAGAGGCAGAAAGTTTATATGGGAAAAAAGAGGCAGCAATACGAGAAGGCAAAACGCTAAAGACAGCGCGGAATGTTTCGGCGACGGAGAAGAATACCGCGGAGCAGGCTATGATGTTGCAGGTTGATAGGAGTTGGCTTCCGCCTGAAAAATTGCCTCGCGAAGAGATAGAGGTCGAAGAGATTATTTCACCGGAGGAGTTAGCCGAGCAAGAAGCGAAGGAGAAACTCGAAGAGAAGATGGCAAGCATTGTCGTGCCTGCGATTTCGGTTACGGATGCCGATGTCCGAGATTTGATTCGCCAACTAATGGAGATGACAGGGGTAACTATAGTCCTCGACGAAAGGTCACTTGCCGAACTTACAAAAGAGCAACCGATAAGGATCTCGCTTTCGACGGCCCAACCCATACCTCTATTAGATCTTTTAGACATAGCTTTTAAGACAACCGAGTTAGGATATAAAGTAGAGCCGAATTACGTTTGGGTCTCAGATAGAGCAACAGTTAGCAAAGAGGATTTGGTTACGAGGACTTATCGATTGAAATATGGAGTGAGAAAGACGCGCAAGGTTGAATTAAGAGAATTTGAAACGAAAAAAAAATAAAATAATATGAAAAAGATATTAGCGATAGCCTTGATGTTCTGTTTTGCGGTTATACAATTACGCGCCTTTTCACAGGAGGAGATAGAGCTAACAATTAAAGATTATCTCGAGAAAGCTCTCACGCCGCAAGAGGGCCGAAAGATAGTATATAACGAACAGGCGAAGTTGCTCACCGTAACCGATACGAAAGGCAATCATAGATTAATAAAACAGCTAATTGAGCAGTTTGAAGTTGGCCCCAGGCAGGTTATGATAGAAGCCAGGTTCGTCGAAGTTGAAATTACCGATTTGAGAGAATTAGGGATCGAATGGTTTGCCCAAGTCCCGGGCAGAAGCCAAAGCACCAAGTCTTTTTCTGACTGGTCGCTAAATCCGCCGTCACTTCCAGGAACGACCGCTTATACAACAACGCCTACTTATCAAGGCGTCCAATGGGACGATTCTACCACGACCGCGTTTCCCAAAGTTGGCGAGGTAGGGGCAGATATTCTTATAAGCAAAACTACCCACAGCCTTAAGAATATCCAAGCAAGGATCAAGGCGCTTGCGCAGGAGGGGAAGGCAAATCTTCTTTCCGCGCCGAAGGTAACCACGGTCTCTGGGCAGATGGCGAATATTCAGGTTGTAAAAGTATATCCTTATATTTCTGATTTGACGCTCGAGAACATAGGCACAGCACAGAATCCCATCTGGAATTATAAGATGATAGTATCAGAAAAACCAATAGGCATAGTGTTAGAGGTAACGCCATACGTTAGCGAAGGTTCCAATACCATAACTTTGGACATTCATCCAGAAGTAGGTACCCTAAAGGACCAGATTGTAATTACAAATTTAAGGGCGATTGGTACCACAGGTTCGGATATAGCGGCATTGACAATGGCAGTTGGTGGTGGATTTGCTACGCAGGCGACTACTGCTCAAACAGCTGGGGCGGCATTAATTTCCAGTGATTTAGGCTGGCCTGTTGTGGATGTAAGAACTACACAAACCAGCGTCGCGATAGATAGTGGCGAGACAATAATTTTAGGCGGGATAATAAAGGATGACGAAAGCGTTACGAAAAGAAAAGTTCCTGTTTTAGGAGATATTCCGCTTTTGGGCAAGGCATTCCAATACGACTATAAGAAACAGATAAAGAAGAACCTCTTAATTTTTATTACGGCGAGCATCATAACCTCTGAAGGCGAGGTTATAAGGTGAAAAATTATAAGCTGTTTTTAATTTCGATATTTTTACCGGCTTTGATAGCATGCTTTTTGCCTATCCTCAATTTCTCTTTTGCCCAAGAAGAAGAAGCGGCTGCGCCGGAAGAAGCGGCTGCGCCGAAAGAATATAATATAAAAGAGTATCTTGAAGAAGCGCTGCCCCCCAATGAAGATAGAAGGGTTGTGCTTGATGATATAACGGGCATGCTTACAATTACGGATACGCCAAGCAATCAGCAAATTGCAAAAGAACTGATAAAATTATGGGATGTAGGTCCCAAGCAGGTTCGAATTCAAGCGAGGCTTGTTGAGATAGTATTGTCGGATATAGAAGAGCTGGGAATCGAGTGGTGGTACAAGCGAGTTGCGCACGATACAAGTAAGTCATCCGATATCGATGTAAATGCTTGGACCGAGTTTTTAGGAGCGGAAGGTCCGTTCAGTGACGCTACAAAGACATCGGGCTTGGGCCTTGCATTTGGCAAAATCAGTGCTTATACAGGGACATATCTGCTTGCGTACATTAAAGCGCTGGAAGAGCGAGGCAAAGCTAATCTACTTTCTTCGCCAACAGTTACAACCTTGTCAGGCCAGATGGCGAATATCCAACTTGCCAATATCTTACCATACGCCTCCAATTTGGAGCGAACCAACGTTGGCACTCCTGCGACCCCTATATTTGTAGAAAGATATAAAGTCTCTGAGAAATCAATTGGCATAGCGTTAGAGGTGACTCCGAAGGTCGCTGGTGAAAGCAAGATAATTACTATGGATATTCATCCCGAGGTCAGTATCTTAGTTAAGCAGATCCCTCTTTCATCAGGTGTAGATTTTCCTTCGAAGTTAGGTTATCCACTTGTTGACACTAGGAACATGCAGACATCGGTAGTCATAAAAAGCGGCGAGACCGTCGTAATAGGCGGCCTGATACGGGAAGACGAAAACGTAACCAAGCGAAAGGTGCCAATTTTGGGCGATATACCGTTTATCGGGAATCTTTTCAGGTCGAAACTCGTTGACCGCACAAAAAAGAATTTGGTTATCTTTTTGACTGCGGCAATAGTTGATTCAACCGGAGAACCAATCCTGTGAAACGCCCCTTAGTTTTGACATCGCTTTTTTTAGCCTTCGCGTTCACTTTAATGTATATCGCACCCTACGCTTTTGCCCAACAGACAAAGAAGCCAAAAGAGATTATCATTTCCACGGCGGATATCAATGAGGACTACGAAATCCTTGGGATAGTTTCTGTCCGTTTCGGCGAGGTTGATCTTTCCAGCATAAACGAAAGATTAAAGGAAGAAGCAAAGAAGTTAGACGCTGATGGCGTCGTGGCAGTTAGATATTTCGACTACAGCGGATATCTCTACGCCTATGGGACAGCGGTAAAGATTAAAAAAACCGAAACCGGAAAGTCACAGAAACACGCCTTTTAATTACTCCCACAAATGCCTGTTTAAAATTGTAAAATGCTAAATAAAAAGATATGCTGTGCCATACTATTTATTGGCATAGTCATGGCTATCTTTAAGGTTTCGTTTGCGTCCTCTCCGGTTAAAACCGAACATTGGCGGAAGGGGTATTAGGGCGAGCGCAGGTGAAGCGCAAATCAATTTAGACGCAAGTTTTAGCGATATGGAATTGTTAAGGCACGAGTTAACCCATATATTGATAAATAAGTCAATGCCGACTGCTCCAAGGTGGTTTCACGAAGGCCTAGCCCAATATATCTCAGAAGGAGATATAAGGGGGGTTAAGAAACGCCCGCTTCCGCTGATGAATGATTTTTCCTTTATGAGAACGGAGGCAAATTTTGGAGCCGATTTGACAGAGGACGATTCTTATTATTATGCGTGGTCAATCGTTTCATATCTTATAGATGAATACGGAAAAGAAAAATTGCAACAGTTATTTAAGGAAAGCGGATTCTTCAAAGATAGATTCGCAAGGACATACGCAATAGATTTAAAAACGATAGAAGAAAAATCAATTGAGATATTCGATAAATATAAGCCAAAAGTTAAATAGCCCATATAAATTCATTTTATTTGCCCTCATATTTATTACGCTTTTGTTATTTCAAGCAGGCGGGGAATCACAAAATTTTCCAAAACAAAGGTTATTAAAAGACCATTTCGTCATATATCATGAGAACCGTAATGTTGCGAATAAGTTAGGCTGGAAGGCAGAATATTATTATAAGAGGATATTAAGGCATTTAGGCGTGCAGGGTTTCCATCCGTGGGAGGGCGAAAACAAGTGCGTAATTTTAATCTTCAAGACCCACGACGAATACGTCAAGGAGATGAACGCCCCCGAATGGTCGGCAGGTATAGCATTAAGGGATAAGAGCCTTTTTGCGATGTTTGAAGGAGCGAAGGATATCGAAGTCGGGACTTTGCCGCATGAGCTTACTCATCTTATATTGAACGAATATTTCGGCAATCCCGACCTCATACCTCGTTGGTTTACCGAGGGGATGGCGCAATACGAAGAGGAAGAGCGCGCCGATTACAATTATAAGAAATTTATATTGGAGAACGTAAAGGAGGATAAGCGCATAAAATTAGCCGACCTGTTTGATGGCAAATATATTCTTGATACTCGGCTAAAGATATCCCTGTTTTATGCCCAATCAGCCAGCATCATAGACTATATGAGGACGCGGCTTCTACAAACTCAATTTTCGCAATTTCTCGAGGAAATCAAAAATGGAAAATCCGTTGATGAGGCGCTTAAAGAAGTATATCAATGGAAATTTCCCAATGGTATTAGCGATTTTGAAAAACGTTGGCTTGAGTATGTGACAACCAGTTATTAGTCCCCATGAAGCGAAAGACGCTGTTTTTAATCGATGGAAATTCATTTTGCTATCGCGCATTTTATGCTATCCGAAGCCTCTCCACATCCAAGGGCCAGCCTACGAATGCGATATATGGCTTTGTGGCGATGCTCAACAAAATTATCAAAGAGGAGCAACCTCAATATTTAGCTATCGCCTTCGACCTGAAAGGCCCGACCTTCAGGCACAAAAAATTTGAAGAATATAAAATCCACAGAAAGCCTATGCCCGATGAATTATCGGAACAGATGCCTATCATAAAAGAAGTAATTAAGGCTTACAATATGCCTATTTTCGAAAAAGAGGGATACGAGGCGGACGATATCCTAGCGACGCTTGCGAAGAAGTCCGAAAAGGAGGGTTACGAAGTCTACATCGCAACCGGCGACAAAGATATGCTGCAATTGGTGAATTCTCACATAAAGATTTACAACGTTCATAAGGAAGGGTTAATCTACGACGAGAAAAAAGTCAAGGAACGTTACGGCGTCGGACCGGAAAGCATGGTGGATTTAATAGCGCTTATGGGCGATTCCTCGGATAACATACCGGGCGTACGCGGCATCGGTGAAGTTACGGCGATGCAATTAATCGAAAAATTCGGAAGTTTGGATAAGACGCTTTCCAATGTCGAGAAAATAGAATCAGACAGTTTACGCAAAAAATTGAAGGAATTTAGGGAAGACGCGAAATTAAGCAGAGAATTGGCAACCGTTGATAAAGATGTCCCTATAGAAGTGGATTTGGACGAATCGAGACTAAAGGAACCCAACAGGGAAAGGTTATACGAATTATTTAAGGAGTTGGAATTCAAGAGCCTGTGGAAAGATTATGCCCCGAGAGGTAATGAGCTGGACGGGGATTATAAGCTCATCGACGACGATAGCGGATTAAAGGAGTTGATAAAAGAATTGGAGAAGACACGCGAATTCGCGTTGGATTTCGAAACCACCGGGACAGACCCTCTCTTATGCGAACCGGTGGGCGTTTCCTTTTGCTGGAGGGATGCAGAGGCATATTATGTGCCGATAAAAGATACCGGCGGGAGTTTCGATGCGAAATACGTCTTATCTAAATTGAAAGATATATTTGAAGACGCCGATAAAAAGAAGGTCGGTCAAAATATAAAATATGAGAAAGCCCTGCTGGCAAATTACGGCGTTCGTTTAAACGGCATTGCGTTCGATACGATGGTTGCCTCTTATCTTTTGAACCCCTCGAAATTGAACCATAACCTCGATGATATCGCGTTGGAATATCTAAATTTTAAGATGACGCCGATTACGGATTTATTGGGCAAGGGCAAGGGGAAGATCACTATGAAAGAGGTGGGGTTAGAAAAGATCAAGAGGTATTGTTGTCAGGATTCCGATGCGACTTTAAGGTTAAAGCGTATCCTTGAGCCCCAGCTTAAAGAGAAAAATTTAGATGAATTATTTTATGACGTTGAAATGCCTCTTATAGATTGTCTTGCCGATATGGAATTGGCAGGAGTCGCTATAGACGTTAAATTTTTAGCAAAGATGTCGGAAGATATGGATGACGAGTTGCGTAAACTTACGTCTGAAATATATGAGATGGCAGATTGCGAATTTAATATAAATTCTCCGAAACAATTAAGCGAGGTATTATTTGAAAAATTGCAGTTGCCGGTCGTTAAGAGGACAAAGACGGGCACTTCCACCGATGTGGAAGTATTAGAGGCTTTAGCGACGGTACATGCATTGCCCGCGTCCCTTTTAAAATATCGGGAACTCTCTAAATTAAAATCGACTTATATAGACGCGCTTCCGGCATTAATTAACCCTAAGACGGGGCGGGTTCATACTTCGTTTAATCAGACAGTGACGCAAACCGGCAGGCTAAGCTCATCCGACCCGAATTTGCAGAATATCCCGGCAAAGACCGAGATCGGACGGCAAATCAGAAAAGCCTTCATTGCCGGACAAGCAAATCATGTTATTATGTCGGCGGATTATTCGCAGATAGAACTTAGGATACTGGCGCATTTCTCAGGGGATAAGGAGCTACTGGAAGCCTTTAAAGAGGATAGGGATATTCATGTGCATACCGCCTCTTTAGTTTTCGGAGTTTCTGAGGATGAAGTAACACAAGAGATGCGTTCTACCGCCAAGACGGTAAATTTTGGGATAATCTACGGGATGAGCCCATATGGCTTGTCGAAAGATTTGAGGATAGAACCTGCGAAGGCGAAGGAGTTCATAGATTCGTATTTTGAAAGATACGGCAGGGTTAAAGTTTATATTGAAGATATAATTGACGAAGCCAGGGAAAGGGGATACGTAACGACGATTTTAAATCGAAGGAGATACATACCCGAGATAAACAGCCAAAATAATTCCATAAGGCAATTTGCCGAGAGGACCGCGATAAACACTCCTATTCAGGGTTCGGCTGCGGATTTGATAAAGGTTGCAATGATAAATATATATAGAGAAATAAAAGAAAAGAAATTAGAATCAAAAATGATACTCCAAGTTCATGACGAATTGGTATTCGAGGCTCAAAAGGACGAAATTGATATTATGAAAGAATTGGTAAAAACGAAAATGGAAGAAGTAGCAAAACTAAAGGTTCCCATAAAAGTTCAGGTCAAGGCCGGCAAAAATTGGTTGGAGGCAGCTTAACATGGTAAAGGGCGCAAAAGGATTAAAGGTCTTACTGGCCTCGAGTGAGGTTGCGCCATTTTCTAAAACGGGAGGATTAGCCGACGTAGCGGGCAGCTTACCACTAGCTCTACATAAATTGGGTGTAGATATTAGAATTGTAACGCCTAGGTATAAATCGGTAAAGGTTTTTGGCAATGAGGCAAGACTAAATAATGATGTTCCGGTCTATTTTATAGAGCACGAAGGATATTTTATGAGGGACAATTTGTACGGCGATAAAAGCGGCGATTACCGTGATAATCTAGAGAGGTTTGCGTTTTTTTCGAGAGGGGCTTTGGAATTCTTAAAGGACCTAGATTTCAAGCCGGATATCATACACTGCAATGACTGGCAGACAGCGCTCATCTGCGTATATCTTAAGACGATATTCAAAGACGATCCCTTCTATAGGGGCATAAAGACTATATTCACCGTACACAATATCGGCTATCAGGGGTTGTTCCCAAAAGAGCATTTTCCGAGGACAGGCCTGCCCCCGGATTTGTTCACTATTGACGGATTGGAGTTTTACGATAAAGTCAATATATTAAAGGGCGGTTTGATATTTTCGGATGCTATTACGACAGTTTCGCCCACCTATGCGAAGGAGATCCAGACACGAGAATTCGGCTATGGCTTAGACGGAGTTTTAACACAACGGAAGGATTCGCTCTTCGGGATAGTAAACGGCATCGATTATAACGAATGGAATCCCTCAAAGGACAAGGAATTGCAGTTTCATTTTTCCGCCGCAAAAATAGAGGGTAAATATAATAACAAGAAGATGCTTCAAATGGAAGGCGGCCTTAAAGAAAACGAAGATGCGCCGCTTATCGGCATAATATCTAGGCTTGCGGACCAAAAGGGGCTGGACATTATTTCCCGGATAATAGAGCCTTTATTAAAGACGGAGGCACAGTTAATACTTTTAGGGACCGGGGAAGAAAAATATCATATCCTTTTTGAAGGGATGAAAATGAAGTATTCTGAAAAAGCGTCGATTCATCTAAAATTTGATGCGATACTGGCAAAGGTAATTTATGCGGGGTCCGATATGTTTTTGATGCCGTCGAGATACGAGCCCTGCGGCTTGGGTCAACTTATATCTTTACGATATGGGACGATACCGATCGTGCGTAAGACCGGCGGTCTTGCCGATACCATCGCCGAATATAATCCCAAAACGGAGCAAGGGAATGGTTTCGTCTTCGAAAAATATGATGCCAAGGAACTGTTACGAGCCATAGGCCGCGCATTGGATTTGTATAAGAATAAAAATGCTTGGCGAAAATTAGTCCTCAATGCGATGAAATGCGATTTCTCTTGGGAGGGCTCTGCCAAAAAATATATTGAATTGTATTTGAAAATAAGATCTAAAAAATGTTGATAATCGGCATAACCGGCGGAATCGGCACGGGAAAGACGACGGTAGCTAAAGAATTCAAAAAATTGGGAGCCGTTGTATTGGATGCGGACGCCATCGCTCATCGTTTAATTGAACCCAGGAAGATAGCATGGAGAATGATAAAAGGTTATTTCGGAAACAGCGTATTGAATGAGGATGGGACGGTAAATAGAAAAGCGCTAGCCGAAAAGGCCTTTTTGAGCAAAAGATATTTAAAGGTATTATGCGATATCGTTCATCCCTTAGTTTACAAGGAAATAGAAAAAGCCCTTAAAAAAATTAGGAAGGCAAATCCGAAGGAGGTTGTGGTACTTGACATTCCCTTATTGCTCGAATCGGGCGGACGGTCAAAAATCGACAAATTGGTAGTGGTAAGGGCCGACCGTAATATTCAAATGGAAAGGGCCTCCAAGGAATTAGGGCTTAGACGTTCGCAGATTTTACAACGGATAAAGGCGCAGATGCCGCTCCGCGAGAAGGTAAGGGCAGCCGATTTCGTAATAGACAACAGCGGGACATTAAAGTTGACCAAAAAACAGGCGATAGAGATATGGAAGAAACTGGTGAGAATGTAAGCGGTTCTCACAGCATAGAAGATATAGTCGAAAGCCTAAAAAAAGAGATAGACCGATGTAAGGCGGAAAGGTCGCTTCCTCCGATCGCCCTGTTGCTTGTAGATATAGATAACCTCGAAAGGTTCAATCGGTGGTACGGCAGGGCTTCGGGCAATAAAATTTTGAATTATACAGCAAAAGCTTTAAAGGATTTAATAAACGAAAACGATCTTCTGGCTAGATTCGGAGGCGATGAATTTATAATTTTGTTGCGCGGCGTAACACAGCAGGAGGCTAAGGAGAAAGCGCGCACAATTCTGGCGGCAATAAAAGGTTATGATTTAGAGCCGCATAGATTAAGACTTTCCGTTTCGATCGGCGTAGCATATTATTTTTCTTTCGCTTTTTCGTCCGATGAGTTTTTGGGATGCGCCGTTGAAGCGTTAACTTCGGCTCAGAAAGAAGGGGGGACGTTCAAAGTTTTTATGGAAGAGGAGGAATGGGATGAAAAATAACAATGAAGAGGTAAAGGAAACAAAAGAAGTAAAGACGGCGGTCTTCGATATCGCAAAACTAAAGAAGATGACGATCCAGGAAATGACTAAGGCTGCCCGAGAGCTGAACATTAATGGCATAAGCGGCCTTAAAAAACAGGATTTGATCTTCAAAATACTTCAGGCGCAAGCCGAGAAGGAAGGTTATATGTTTGGAGAGGGTGTCTTGGAGATACTGCCCGACGGCTTCGGATTCCTGCGCTCGTCGAATTACAATTATCTGCCGTCGCCGGATGATATTTATGTCTCTCCCAGCCAAATAAGGAAATTCGACCTGCGCACAGGCGACACGGTTAGCGGACAGATTCGTCCGCCTAAAGAGGGAGAGAGATATTTCGCGCTCTTGAAGGTGGAAGCGGTAAATTTTGACCACCCCGAGTCGGTTAAAGATCGGACCCTCTTCGATAATTTAACGCCCCTTTACGCCCAGGAAAGATATGCCTTGGAAACCGAGCCGAACGAGTTATCTATGCGCATCATAGATTTATTAACCCCTATAGGCAAAGGACAGAGGGGTTTAATCGTAGCGCAACCGTATAGCGGCAAAACTATACTTTTGCAGAAGATAGCAAATTCCATAATGAAAAATTATCCTGAAGTTATCTTGATAGTCTTGCTGATCGACGAAAGGCCCGAGGAAGTAACCGACATGCAGCGTTCCGTGAAGGGGGAGGTCATAAGTTCTACTTTTGATGAACTCGCAGAAAGGCACATTCAGGTTGCGGAGATCGTTTTGGAGAAAGCGAAGAGGCTCGTCGAAATGAAAAAAGATGTTGTGGTCCTATTGGATTCCATAACTCGCTTAGCCCGCGCATATAATACCGTTGCGCCGCATAGCGGCAAGATATTATCAGGCGGCGTTGATTCAAGCGCGCTTCATAAACCGAAGAGATTCTTCGGAGCGGCAAGATGTGTAGAGGAAGGCGGTTCCCTTACCATTATAGCTACAGCCCTTGTAGATACCGGAAGCAGGATGGATGAGGTTATTTTCGAGGAGTTTAAAGGCACCGGCAATATGGAATTGCAGCTAGACAGGAACTTATTTCAAAAGAGGATTTACCCGGCAATCGATATCAAACGGTCCAATACGAGAAAGGAAGACTTGTTGCTCAAAGAAGATGAATTAAAGCGCGTTTGGATATTGAGGAAGGTCTTAAACGAGATGAATTCCGACGAGGCGATGGAATTATTGCTTGACAGGCTTTCTAAGACTAAATCGAACGCTGAATTTCTGATGGGCATGAACCAATAAAAATTAGGGACACATCCCAATTAAAGCCTGGAATTAAAATAAAAAATAGGATGTGTCCCTATTAAAAAGGAGGAGGAGAATAAATGAAACCCAAGATACACCCACAGTACCAACCGACTACGATCACCTGTGCCTGCGGAGAGGTGATTCATACGCGTTCAACAAGACAGAACATTCGAGTCGAAATCTGTTCAAAATGCCATCCCTTTTTTACCGGCTCACAGAAATACATTGATACCACCGGAAGGGTTGAAAAGTTTAAGAGGAAGTATAGGAAA
>CAZXJX010000002.1:0-4662 GCA_964641235.1 uncultured Planctomycetia bacterium | reverse complement strand
GAATCCAAATTAAAACGCTACGAGGAACTCGAGCGGTTAATCGTAGACCCTAAGATCATTTCAGATACGGCGGCCTATCAGCGGCATACCAAGGAATTACGCCAGATTAAGGAGGCCGTTGATAAATATAGGGAATATAAAAAGGTCGTAACGGAGATCAGCCAACTTGAGGAGCTGTTGACGAAAAAAGCTCAGGAGCAGGATTTTGTCGAATTGGCAAAGCAGGAATTGTCCGAGCTTAGAGGGAGAAAAACCGCTACGGAGACAGCGCTTGAGGAACTGTTGTTCGAAGAGGACCCCGATGCGAATAAAAATATAATCGTTGAAATACGCGCTGGCACAGGAGGTTTAGAGGCATCGTTATTTGCGTCAGATTTATTCAGGATGTATTCAAAATATGCGGCTGGGCAGGGCTGGAAAGTCGAAACGCTCAGCTTAAGTCCGTCGGAAGCGGGGGGCTTTAAAGAAGTCATCTTCGGAATAACGGGTACGGGTGTCTATAGGAAGATGAAATACGAATCAGGCGTGCATAGAGTTCAGAGGGTGCCGGTTACCGAGGCATCGGGGAGGATTCATACCTCAACCGTATCGGTTGCGGTGTTGCCCGAGGCCGAAGAAGTCGACATAAAAATAGACCCTAAGGATTTAAGGATAGACGTATTCAGGTCGTCCGGGCCCGGCGGCCAGTCGGTAAATACCGCCGATTCAGCCGTGAGGATAACGCACATACCGACGGGGCTTGTTGTATCTTGCCAAGACGAACGTTCGCAGTTAAAAAATAAGACCAAGGCGCTGAAGGTATTACGAGCGAGGTTATTGGATAAAGCCGCTTCTCTGCAACACGAAAAGATAGCGAAGGAAAGGAAAACGCAAATCGGCACAGGCGAACGCAGCGAAAAGATAAGGACTTATAATTATCCGGACAGGCGCGTTACGGACCACAGGATTGGGCTTACGCTTCATAAATTAGAGAATATTTTGGAGGGTGATTTGGAAGATATAATATCGCAATTATTGAAATCAGAGAAAGAGATACGGCTTAAAAAAGCCAGGGAATAATAATAAACATGAACTGCACAGAACAATTGGCATGCTGGGCTTTTGATTGTAGTCGAACAGAATTATATATGGGCGATTACATAAGGGACGAGCGGAGAATCGGTAGATTTTTTGAGGCGCTGAAGATGTCGGCCTCCGGCATTCCTCTCCAATATATAACGGGCGATTGCGAATTTATGGGGCTTAAATTTTATGTCTCTCCTTCAGTTTTTATCCCGCGTCCCGAGACCGAAATATTAATTGAGAACACGTTGCGTTTAATTAAAGACGAGCATCTTAACACACCCCATCTTCTCGAGATAGGGACTGGCTCCGGCGCTATAGCTGTCAGTTTGACAAAATATAATCCTTCCTGTAAAATAGTTGCCTCTGATATATCAGAGGATGCTTTGAAGGTAGCTTTAGATAATGCGAAATTTAACGGCGTCGACGAAAGGATTGAATTCATCCTCGCAGATTTATTTTTAGGGATTGGCAGGCGCGAAAGCTTCGATTTAATAATATCCAATCCGCCTTATATTCCAAGCGTTGATTATGAAGCTTTGCCGTTCGAAGTAAAATACGAACCGAAGTTCGCTTTGGACGGAGGAAGAAAAGGATTGGATTTTTATAAAAAGATAATTCCTGAGAGCGTCGAGAGATTAAGCAGTAACGGATATTTGATTTTAGAGATGGGCCTTGGGCAATCTGAGGCAATACGGGATTTAGTCGGCCGTACCGAAAGCTATGGCGAAATAAAAATTTTAAAAGATTACAACGGAATCGACAGGGTTATTTTTGCAAAAAGGTGCTAATCGATAAATGGATAAGATAGTAATAGAAGGCGGAGTAAGGCTAAAAGGAACCGTTGAAATAAGCGGTGCGAAAAATGCTGCTCTGCCAATTATGGCCGCCGCCCTGCTTACCGACGAGAAATGCGTGATTAAAAATGTGCCTCCTCTTCGCGATGTCTATACGATGATGAGGATTTTACGCCAATTAGGCATTAAGGCACAGATGGAGCAGGGCCGGCTAATCATTGAGCCGAAGGGGTATAAAGGGTATTTAGCGCCATATAAGCTAGTAAGCACGATGCGCGCATCCTTTTGCGTCCTCGGTCCCATATTGGCTAAATTAAAACATGCGCAGGTCTCGCTGCCGGGCGGATGCGTAATCGGGCCTCGGCCGGTAGACCTGCACTTAAAAGGAATCAAGGCCTTAGGAGCGAATTTAAAGATAGAACATGGGTACGTAATAGCCGATACAAAACAATTAAGAGGGACACATATCTATTTGGGCGGTGCTTACGGCTCTTCGGTTTTGGCCACGGCAAATATCATAATGGCCGCAACTTTAGCGAGAGGCAGGACGCTAATCGAAAACGCCGCATGCGAACCGGAGATTGTGGACTTGACCGAGGTTTTAATTAAGATGGGCGCAAAGATTAAGGGGGCAAGGACGCATTTAATAGAAGTGGAAGGCGTAAAAAGGTTGGGCGGTTTCGACCACGAGATAATACCGGACCGCATCGAGGCAAGCACTTATATGGTTGCGGCGGCGACGACGAAAGGCGATATAACGATAAAGAATGCCAGATACGAACATTTGGGCGCAATAATCGATAAATTACAAGAAGCGGGTGTTGTAATAACTCGGCACGGAAAAGATATACGCGTAAGAATTACCCGCTCATTAAAACCCGTCGATGTTACGACGCTTCCGTATCCCGGTTTTCCGACGGATATGCAGGCTCAGATGATGGCTTTAATGACGATAACGGAAGGAATAAGCGTGATAACCGAAAAGATATATCCCGATAGATTTATGCACGTGAGCGAATTGAACAGGATGGGGGCACAGATCATGCTCGAGGGAAATTCCGCGATAGTTAAAGGCGTAAAACAATTAAGCGGCGCGCCAGTTATGGCGTCTGATTTGCGCGCATCCGCCGCTTTAGCGGTTGCCGGATTGGTAGCGAAAGGCAGGACAGATATTTCAAGGATTTATCATCTTGATAGAGGTTACGATAAAATAGAGGAGAAATTGTCGGCGTTAGGCGCTAATATCCGCAGAGAAAAGGAGGAATAAATAAAATGTCAGTCGTGATTAGATTAAAGAGATTAGGGACGAAGAAAAAACCGCATCAAAGAATAGTGGTCATCGATAAGCGTAAGGCAAGAGATAGCAGGGCGATTGAGGAATTGGGATTATATGATCCCACAAAAAATCCGCCTTTTTCAAATTTAAGAAAAGAAAGAGCGCTGCATTGGCTTAAAGTAGGAGCGAAACCGTCGCCTACCGTATCTTTAATTTTCAGGAAATCGGGCATAATTTAAAGATATGCTGATTGATATACTTACCCTGTTTCCGAAGATGTTTGAAGGCATCTTCGAAGAATCTATAATCAAGCGTGCCCAAAAGAAGGGTAAGGTTAAAATAAGGATTCATAATTTACGCGATTGGAGCAAGGATAAACATAAGAAGGTAGACGATAAGCCGTTCGGCGGCGGGCCTGGAATGGTCTTTCTGCCTCAGCCGCTTTTCGACGCAATCGGCGATTTAAAGTCTCCAAAAGCAAGGGTTATACTTTTGACGCCGCAAGGTAAGACGTTAAATCAAAAAATTGCCAAGAGGCTATCGAGGCTTAAGCATTTGATATTGGTCTGCGGCCACTACGAAGGAGTTGACGAACGCTTCAGGCAAAGTATTGTGACGGACGAGATTTCCCTTGGAGATTTCATATTAACGGGCGGAGAAATACCCGCGATGGCTTTGGTTGAGTCCGTAGCGCGATTGATACCCGGTGTGGTTGGCGATGAAGATTCTTTGAAATTTGAATCATTTACATCCGAGCTTTTAGAATATCCTCAATATACGAGGCCGGCATCTTTCAAAGGCAGGCAAGTGCCTGATATTTTGTTAAGCGGCGACCATAGGAAGATAGAGCAATGGAGGAAGCAAATGGCATTAAAAAGGACGAAGAAGAGACGTCCGGATTTATATAAAAAATATAAAGATGAAGAAACTTAAGAACACTACAAAGGAGTGATGAGAAATGGAAAAAATTTCACGTATCGAGAGCGAACATCTAAAAAAAGATGTTCCGAAATTCAACGTAGGCGACACGGTGAAGGTATACGTAAAAATAGCGGAAGAAGAAAAGACGCGCCTGCAGTCATTTGAGGGCGTAGTTATAAGAAAAAGGGGCAAGGGTTTATCCGAGACTTTTACCGTGCGTCGAATCTCTTATGGCGAGGGAATCGAAAGGATTTTTCCCCTGCATTCTCCTTTTCTTGAAAAGGTTGAAGTTGTAAAACCCGGAAAGGCAAGAAGGGCGAAATTATATTACTTGCGGGGAAAGGTCGGCAAGAAGGCTGATGCTCTATTATGAGCGGAAATTTAAGAAGCAGGGCAAAAGATATATCGCCGGTTTAGACGAAGCGGGACGCGGCCCCTTGGCCGGGCCCGTAGTCGCCTCCGCAGTTATTTTAAAAAATCTCAGTTTTAAAAACAGGATTGCCGATTCCAAAGCGTTAACTAGGGCATCTCGCGAGAGGGCGTACGAAGAAATATTAGAGAAGGCATACGTCGGCGTTGGAGTAGTAAGCGAGAAGATAATCGACG
>CAZXJX010000001.1:0-50259 GCA_964641235.1 uncultured Planctomycetia bacterium | reverse complement strand
TCCCCCGCCAATGCCCTGATTTTGGGCATTCGGGGGGTCAATTGGCGGGTTTTTCGATGGCACATCTCGAACTTATAGTTTAGGATGGCACTAAAAACTACTTAAGACGCCTACGTACTGAATTGACTCTTACAGGATTCGCCTGAAAATCACCTTCCTTCAACCAGTCCAATCCAGAGTTATCTACATTGCAACCGGCATTAGCTAGTTTAACTACAAACTCTTGACGACTTGTGGCACTATTATTTAGTTGTAGAACATGTCTACCGCCAATATCGCTAAAAGGACGCATGTTGCCAAGTTGTATAAGAACTGTTGAGTTCGGATTTTTCCCGAATGCCATACCGGCTTCAAACAGAACGTTGGGACGTGCTTGTCCAGTCAGTTTACATTCATCTTTAGAATCGTGTGGAAAAGTCAACTCGGACTTCAATCTGGCTTCGTCATCAGGTGTAAGTAGAACAATTATGGCGGCAGCTTCGCCAAAAGCTGCATCCAACACTTCACCAACATAGGGTGTTCCCTTTTTTGTTAACTTGAGTGCCTGCGTCCATTCAAGAGGTCTGAGACCGAGAGCCCGAAGAAAAGAAAAAACCGCATCGCGTGCTGCTAAGTCTCTACCGTGTACAACAAAAACAGTAGTTCCCCGTCGCTTTTGAGTATCAGCAGTCCGTTTTGCTTTCGCTGGAAACCGCGAGATACTCCTATCAGATAAAGTACTCGTTTTTAACACTATGGGGGTAGGTGCAGCACTAATTGCTGACTGTCGAATTGCAGACAAGTCTTCACCGCTTGCATATTTTGAAATATTTATTCCTTGTTCGGCAGCAACAGCAATTGCTGCGAGATGACGCGGAAGCGATGCACTTCGTACCTTAGCGTCAATAAGTTCATATATCCTAGCTGGTTTTAAATCAAGTTTCTCTTTTAGTCGGTTAAATAACTTTTGATTAATTCTGGCCATTGTTCTTTATTGTTAATTCATTTTACTTCTTGGTCCGAAGACGATGTAGCACTATGTTGACTGCATTGGCCGTAATTTCTAACAATTCGGCTATTTCGGTATTCGTAAAACCCGCACCAGCAAGTACCTTTATCTTCTCCGGCTGAGATTCACCTTTTACAACTAGCAATGCAAGAAGACGGGTTAGTTTTTCTAGCTGCCCTACGTTGATGCTACTGAGGCTTTTACTATCCGATGATATATCAACCTTTTTTTTCATATCCACGTTTCCTTCTTTTTTTCTTTGTAGCTAGACGAATCAATTCTGTTAGCGATGCGGGAGATGTTCCGAGTAGCGCAGCTGCTTCCTTTCGCGCGAGACCGAGTAGTTCAAGAAACCGACCTTGAGTAGCTAAATCTTTATTGCGAAGATCTGCTTGAACTAAACATAGAAAAGCTAGCGATCGACCAATTACTGCAAGCCATTCATTATCTTCTTCATTATCTTCTTCATTATTTGATTTCATTTAACACCTCCTTTTGCGGCATCGATTATATTATACCACTATTTACTACTTCTCTTCGCACTTATTACACAACTCCGGATCTTTTTCGGAGGGTTTGATTTTAAATATCTTGGACGCTATCCATTTATACATAAATCCTTCCAGCGGAACCTTGCACTTTTTGCATCTTTTAAGCATCTTTTATGCTCCCCTTCACAAACTAAAAAGCAACCCCTATCTTTTAGAGAGTTGCCTTATAACATTTTCTACTTTCTATCCACTCTTTATTAATCTCTAACTTTCTATTTAAAAATTTCTTTAAATATTTCTTCGAGCTTATAATCAATATCTCCTTCAAAATTATTATGCGGAATTTTCAAATTCGAAAGTACTTTTTCGAATCGCTGATATCCATCATGCAATTCGACCCATTCTATTTTTAGCTTATTTAATTGCTTCTTGTTAGTATCCGACAATTTATCTGCAATGAATACTTTACTATCTCTTGCTATAACGGCGTCCGCACTTTCCGGGTTGCCTCTTCCCATTAGTTTAACTTCACATTTATATTCTTTACTTACCTTTGGATCAACAAGATAAAAATCGATTTCTCGCTCAAAATCAATGTCATTATCAACTTCTTGATTAGCAACTTTTATCTTATAGAACTCATCTGCAACTCCATAAATTTTGCATAACGTAATCATTAAAGGTTTTTCTACTCTTTTACCAGCAGTACTCCATAAACCACCCCTTAATTCAGCTCTTTTAACAGCAAGTGTATTTATCGCTATTAAACTCTCGCTAACATTCAGATCTACGCTCACTCCCCGAAGTTTAATCGTAAGAGTTATATCTATTTCTCCATCGGTGTCTACTAAGCTTTGTATTGCCTCATATAGCGCATCATAATGCTCGTTTGCCGCATCAATAACTATTTCTTTCTTCGCAGAGTTATACATATTCATTATAGTCTTTTTATTAAGACCGGAATGAATCGCGATTTCGTTCGATGGCAGATCAGGATTAAGAAATTCTTTTTTATACCAATCTGTTGTAATTTTTTCATTTTTTAATTTAGCATCGACGACTCGCTTGAAAAAGTCTATCGCATATTGTAAAAATGCGGCATTTATAAGAGTGACAATTTCAATGCGATAATCCTGTCCTTTGACAAGTTTAATTATAATGTTTTTAGTTACTTTTTCCGTTAGCGTCATTTTTAGCCCTCGCAATAAAAGTTTTTATATCAAAAAATTGTGGCAATTTATTCTTCAGAAATAAACTGCCGCTTTTATTTAATGTTTCTTTCATTCTCGAGAAATATCTCTCTTCTTTATCTACCAAGAAAAAATACCTTTTAAGATTTATGGCTGCCCTACCGAGCGTTCCGCTACCAGCAAAGGGATCAAAAACTAGATCTCCTTCATAAGAATAGAACTTTATGACTCTATTACATAACTCAATAGGGAATACGGCTGTGTGTGTTTTATCGAAAGTCGGATCAATCTTCCATACGTTGGTTGTTTCATATTTATCCGCAACTTTGCTTTTCTTTATCGTCTCCCAATCATACTGCTCAATATTCCAATCTATTAACTTATCTGTTTTCTTTCTGTAAACCATCAACATCTCAGAAACGGAATTTGGCTTATATGCTAAAGGTTTCCTATGCTGGAGAAATCCTGCATTCCTATTTTTAACACATGCCTCTGGCTTTACCCAAACAATATCGTCAATAAACTCCCACCCCATATTTACTAACCGTGGATGTATATCAAATGGGATAGGATACCGCCTGCTTGAATGTTGACGACTGACGCGAGGGATTATAATTGGGGACGTATTCAATATAAAAAATCTACCTTCTTTTGTTACCCTATGAACTTCCTTAAAGACACGCTCCAGGAAATTTAAGTACTCTTCATAACTCTGATAAATTGAGTAGTCTCGCGCATTATAATATGGTGGTGAAGTAAAAGTTAGATGCACAGATTCTTCTTCTAAGTATTTAAGAACCTCTAATACATCAGCATGAACAACCACATTCTGTAAAAATACTGGCGATTCATTGTGCTTTAAACTGCTCTTGCTAATATGATTGGAACCGTTCAATTCTTTATTTATTACCTCTTTGATCATCTCGTTGGGATGCGCTAGAAGCTTCTTTAGTCTCAGTCTGACTTCTTGATTATATTTAAAAACAAGCAGGCCCCTTATTGCCTGCATAACAACCTTAGGATCAGAATCATGCAATAATTCTATTAAAAATGGTATTGCTTTTTGATTACGCAGTCTACCTATCGCTGAAACTGCTTCACGCCTGACTGTTGTACCTTTATCTTCTTTAGCTTTAGCCAAGAAAATAGTTAATAAGCGGATGTCTTCGAGTTTTGCCAAATTTTTTATTGCAAGGGCTCTGATATCTTCATTTTCACTATCAAGTAAAGGCATTAAGGAATCTTTATTAAAATTGTCATCCAGTCTTCCGATTTTGTTGAGCAAATGAATAACATTTCCTTCGTTTTGTCCTTTCACAAAAGAAGAAAGATTTCTAGAATCATTTTTGATATTTTCAATAAATTCTTTATCTATTAAAGACTTATTCATAGTATTTTTCGTTAGTCTCCAATATTATACCTTATTAATCTCTTCTTTCCTTCTATTATTATAATAGACGTAAAGGCTCGCGAAATCTAATAAAAATTTCTTGATTATTTTAAAACCTACACATAAACAAGAGACAGACGTAATTGTTTGCATAATCTCTAAATAAAAAACCTTCGCCTTTCAAGCGAAGGTTTTAATTATTTTTACGTGGCAGTTCCCCCTTCGAAACATACCACTTTTATTTATCATTAATTCTAAAAAGAATATTATCATGAAACCTTATCTTTGTCAATCATTTTCTATCTACATCGGTTATATTATACCACCTCTTTTAAAGGCTTAAAAGCAAAACCTAAGCTCATCGGAGAGGCCGTATTTGGAGGCGAATTTTAAGGCATTGTGCTTTAATCTGCGGCTGTAATTCTGGTATTTGGTACGGCTGGTGTAGTGACTAAGTAACGAGCTAACTTTATTATAATCCTCTCCCCTTCTCTCTAATCCCTTTTTAAGGCTTTCTGAGACACCCCAGCGAGGATTTAATCTATCAATATAGATTTCTTCCAGGTCAAGGTTTTTTAAACTGCTGAAAATAGCTTCTAAATTGGCTTCGGTATCCGTAAATACCGGCACAAGTGGCCCTAAAAAAACCCAGGTTTTTATGCCCTTTTCTTGAGCTTCTTTAAGGACATTTATTCTATCTTGAGGGTCTGAAGCGTAGGGCTCTAGGGTTTCCTTTAGTTTGGGGTCGAGGGTGGTAATAGTCACACCTAAGCTAGATGCTTTATTATAAGCCCCTAAAAGGTCAAAATCGCGCCTTACAAGACTGCTTTTTGTAAGTATGGAGACATTAAGGCCCGCTTCTAAAAGTATCTTAAGGCAATCTCTTGAGAGCCGATATTTTTCCTCAACAGGTTGCCAGCCATCGCAGACAGTGCTCATATACACCTCTTTGGGTAGCTTTATCTTTTTAATTTGTTTTGCCAGGATTTCAGGGGCGTTTATCTTAACATCTACAAATTCACCCCAATCCTCAGGCCTTTCTTTGAATTTCTTCATATAGCGGGCATAGCAATACAGACACCGGTGGGTACAGCCGACATAACAATTAATGGTGAAATCGCAAATACTTGATTTATTAAGGAGGGTTTTGCAATGGATTTCGCGGATTTTCAGCATAGAAAGGGTTTTTACTTCTTATCGCTCTATTTTCCCCTTTTGCTCCTTCAATAACTTTCAGGAGATAACTCTTAGGAGTCATCCTATTTGGGGGCACCCTATATAATCTAAATTTTAATCTCGTAGGGTGGCGCCTTGTAGGATGGCACCAAAAATTGCATCAAAAATATAAAATTTTACTTACTTATATTCGTTGTTGGTTCTGCTGTCTCTTTTTTTGTTTCTTCCGGCTTTTGTTTTGGAGGCTCAATTACAACAACTTGACTCTCTTCGCCCGGCACTAAATCGACATAAACATTTTCCGGTACTAATTTAAACATAGCGCCGCTTATTGCGTCCACTCCAAGCCCTATTACTCCGCCGATTATTAAGTTTCCAGCCGTTGAGCCACATATTGTTTTCTTTAATGTAACCTGTGCTGTTTGATATCCTTTCTTCGCTATTTTAATAACGTGATCCTTGTTTCTCTGCAAATCAAACGAACATGGCGTCACGCCTCGATATCCAGAACTCACACTAACATTTGCTTCTTGAGGATTAGAATCTATAGGAACTCTTTGATACCGACCCGTCGTAATAGTTGCACATCCCGATGCGAAAACCATCATTAAGAAAATAATAATTACCCAAAAGCTATTCCTCATTTCATCCTCCTTGCTCTTTTGTTTTAAATATAAATCTAAAAATTAAAATAATAGGAGCAAATAAAATTCCGACCAACCATATTATTTTATCAATTTGTTTTTTCATATCTCCCTCCTTTCCTTATAAAATAAAAGGCAACTCTCTAACTAGGGGTTGCCTTTTAGATTTAACCTGATTTAGACCTCATTGACCGCCTCTTTGTGGCTTTGGTCATATTATACCACTATTTACTAATTCCTTCGTACTTATTACGCAACTCCGGGTCTTTTGAGGAGGGCTTGATCGTGATTTCAAGCCCTTACCATCACCAGCATCATCTTGAAACGTTCCGTCGCCTTTAAGGCATGCGGCTTGTTCGCCGGCATTATGATGATTTCGCCTGCTTTTAAATAATGGGGATTGCCCGAGATAACGATCTCCGCCTTACCGACAAAGACGTAAACCAAGGCGTCGAACGGCGCGGTATGCTCGCTTAATCCTTGCCCTTTATCAAAGGCGAAGAGTGTCACCGTACCTTTATCCTTTTTTATTATCTCCTTGCTTACGATTGAGCCTTCTTGATAATCCACCAAAGCGCTCAGGCTGGCAATCTTTTCTTTTAACATTTTCATTCCTTTTGAAGGTCTGCCGCTAAATCTTATCCAATAATTTATTAATATTGTCTACCAAAGGCTTGAATTTATCGCCCTTCCTTACCGTTATGTGGTTGCGATTTTCGCCTTTTATGCGTTCATCCAGCTCCCTTACTATCCTATCAAAAGGGCCGACTATTTTATGAGAGACCTTGTAGGCGAAAATCAGTATGGCGAGGATGATGGGCAAAGCAGAAAATAATAAAATAACCGTTACTTTTTCAGAGGCGGGAATGAGATTATAGGCGATGGCCTCGGGGATAGCGACCTGTTCGGCCGTAATGCCGAAGATTAAATAATAAATGGCAACCGAAACGATGGCCGCCGTCAAAAAGACAGGCAAAAAGATAGCTAAGAATATTTCCCTGTGTATCTTATTCGCGAAAACTCTTCTCCTTCTATTCTTTCGATTCATCTTTGTACCCCACTTTTATGTTTTTGTACAATGCCTCAGCGGTAGACAGCGTATTGTCCGTGTCGGTCATCAGCGCTATTGCGCCAACCCAGGCAGTAGGTGCCTTGCCAAAGGCCTTTTTATAGTCCTCGTAGATATTGCGTTTCTCAAGCATCCACTGACCGATATTTTTCCCCGACTTCACTACTATGAGCTTGATGTTTTTAAAATAAGGGCTTGTTAATATCGTCCCTTCGGCCAAATCCTCGTCCCAGATATATTCGATGCTCTTTGTCTTCTTAAAATTACTGCTTGGAAATATCACATATACCCTTGCGGCATAATCATCCTGTTCTATCCACCCCTTATTTTTACCCTTATTTTTATCGGGGACTACCTCACTGACTTTGGTTTTTTCGGGAAACTTCATCACCATCCATTCCCAGCTTATCATCGGTAATTTCTCGGGATTAAAGCTTATTTTATACAACAAACCCGAACAGGTGCTTTCGCTTTTAGCCGAAAGGTATCCGCCCTCCTGCCCTAATTCGACGGTATAGAGGACTTTGCCCTTGAATATTTTTTCTTCCCATTCCTTGAGGGCGTCTTTTCTATTGAAGGGAAACCATTTGGGCAGATTTTTTGCGTAGGCATTATAACTAAATAGGGCTGTTATGGTTAATATCAAAATATAGACGATATTCTGCTTACGCATTATAGACTCTTGGAGTAAGATTTATTATCTCGCTCACTTTCATAGTAATCAGATATTTCGGCTTCGGCAAAAGCGCTTCCGGGTGCCGTGGATGGCCTGTTTCCCCGTGAATATTTTTAATAATCCTATGGGTTATTCTGCCGGCGATTTTTTCTTCCCATGCTTTTAAAAGATGGGATTTTATTTCTTCTATTTTTATTATTTTTGCTTTGCCCTTAAGCGAATAACCCTCGAATTTATGTTCATCTACGGCGGTGATGCTTATGTTCGGATTATGTTTTAAATTGTTGAATGTGCCGCCTCTATAAAGATCGAGCAAATGAATCTCGCCGTTTCTATTTATCTTCACTATTCCCTTACAAGAGTTATGCAAACTGCCTCTTCTGTCAAGAGTGGAAACGATAATAAAATTCTGTTTATGTAAAAAATTGGCTACATTAAGCGGCAATCTCTTCATTAGTGTCCTTGTTATCTTTTAAATATGTATATATCCCCTTACTTTAAATTCCGCCTTTTTATGCAATTTATCGTTTATATATAAGGACACCGTATATTTCCCTCTCGGCAATTTTCCGAGGGGAATTATAGCAGCCGGTTCGGAAGGAATATTCAGTTCGGAAAAATCGATATATTTGGCGTATATTTCAAAGTCATTGCCTTTAGAAACTACTTTGGCTATCTCTATTTTTCCTTGTGTAAGCATTATGCCCCTGAAGACGATTATATTGATTGAGTCCCTTTTGCTGAAAGACCGCTCCGGGCGTTTTTCCTCGATAATTATATTTTTTAACGTTGAAAGCGCCTTCTGAATGTTTCCTTTTGATAAATATACAGCTTCGCCTTTTTGCGTGACACCTTTTGTATCTCCCGACAACGCATAACTCGTCCTGAAGATATTTTCCAAACTCAATACTTTTTCGTTCGGCTGTTCTGAAAAGCAGGCCGATTCGAGCCAAAAATAACCGAAAATAGCCGCTGTAAATGCAGCGAATATCAGTTGCCTTCTCATTAGCTCTCCTTATATAGCTGTTTTAACTCTGAAAAGATTGCGTCTATGTCTTTAATCTCTTTCTCGATTTCACCGACTAATGCCTGTTGTCTCTCGCTGGAGAGATGTATAGAAATGGAAGTAAAGGATGAAATTAAAAATATGACTATAAGGGCGCCGCAAATAACTTCCGTAAGCACGAAAATCTTGGCGAAAGGATGAATCGGATAAATGTCGCCGTAACCGACGGTCGCGATAGTTATGGCGCTGTAATACACGAAATCGAGAATTGAAACGGGCGCCGTCAATCCCTGCTGTTCTGCGCCAAAAACAAAAGAAGGATTCGTTATCTTCTGCAAGCCGAAATATATAAAAGCGTAGCCTAAGATTAATATTATAAAAGTCGAAAAAAATCTGGCTAAAAATTTCTGCAGTAAATTTATTTTTGAAAAATTTATTACTTCGTTTTTTAGTTCGTGAAAATAAGCTAACCTTCCCCATGCGGAGGCTTCTAATAGGGGGTCCAGCGTCCAAGAAAAAATTACGATAATCCACAGTAAGATATTGACCGTCATTAAAAATATGCCTAACCATATCAGCCAATTAAGCGAGGCGGCGAAGATTAATACGGCTGAAATGATAAGTAAAATTATGATTATCTCTCTTCTATAGGTGAGTTTTATACCGAATTGGCCAAAGAATAAGCCTTTGATACGTTCTCCCAATAAATCAAAAAGAGAACCTATCTTTGACAATATCTTCTCAAGTAGAAATATTATCTTTTCGCTTAATCTCATAAATGGGGGTTAAATCTTAAGAATGGCGCGTATAACGGCTGCTAAAAAGATGCCGATTATTACCCCACAGAAAAGATATGGGCTAGGTTTGAAATCGAAAAAAGGATTAAATCTCAGCGACACTTCTCTTCCTCCGCTCGCTTGTGTCCAGATGACTTATTATAAAATAAGTAGCGGAAGGAGTCAATATTAAAAAAAAGCTAAGGCATTGACTGCCTTAGCTTTTTCGGATTCTCTTTTAAGGAGCGATGAGGTTACTTGACTTCTACGTGTCGGATGAACAGCACGATTGCTAGGATGACTAACAGAGGAAGATATGGCGCCAAAGCATCGCGATAGAATATTCCGACCAAGGCTCCTATTAGAATCCCTGTCAAGATTTCAAGGAACCGTTTCATCTTTTTTCACCTCCCTCTCCAGGGGATTTGCAGGCCTTAAAACTGGCCTCAAATAAAAAACCCCACCCTGCAAACCTACCACGGATGGGGTCAAAACAACCTCTTTTTGTCAAATGAACGCCAGAGTTTGCGCCCCATTCCTTACGGAACGGCTTGCAGCCCTCTGTTTGGCTTCAAGATAAGTATAGCACAATACTAGCGATTTTCAAGTGCCGCAACCTATTTTTTCATCGGCTCTTGCATCATAACATGAGGCATAGGACAGCTAATTGCCTTGCCGCCAACTACCTTATAATGCGTAAGATAAAGTTGACATGCCCCGGCGAGGATACTTACTATAATGATAATATAGCTAATCACAACGCCTAATGTTCTGAGCCCGCCTTTTACCTCTTCTGCCTTTAAGCGAATAATGTAACCTACACCCAAAGCTACCAAAAGCGCCGCTACGCTAACTCCTGTATGGAACATTTACAACACCCCCTTTCGTCGTTTGGCTAATCGATCGCTTATTCTTCTTTTTTGGTATACCCGTAAAAACCTATCTTCTCCTTTAAACTCCAATATTCGCCTTGATTATAAGCAAATGGCTTTGCTTTAGTATAATCGACGTTTCCCGACGAAGTAGCGACTGATTCGTCGATGTGGACCGCTAAAATCTCGCCGATAAACATCTCGTGAGTTCCCAGTTTCATAGAACTTTTTACTCTGCATTCTAAGTTAACAGGAGATTCTTTAATCAAAGGCGGCTTAACCAATTTTGCCTTTTCGGGCGTAAGTTTTGTCAAACCAAATTTGTCCACATTCCGCCCCGAGACCGTTCCGCAAATATCGGTTTCTTTCATTATGTCTATCGTAGCGATATTAACTACGAATTCTCCCTGTTCTTTTATTAAATTATATGAATATCGATGCGGCCTGACCGAAATTGAAAGCGTTGGCGGCTCCGAACAGACTATACCCGCCCAAGATAAAGTTATGATATTGGGCTTTCCTTCCTTATCTACACAAGTTACGAGAATTACCGGTAATGGGAACAACGCTCTTTTTTGCCCGATTTCTGTTTTTGCCATACCTTACCTCCCTATATACTTGCCTTACTTAGACCCTTCTTTTTACATAACTCATTGATGACACATAGGTTACAATTAGGCCTTTTTTTACATATATCTTTTCCCATCTGAACAATCAAGGCGTGATATTCGTTATAAAGTTTTTTACTCCGCGGCAGGTTTTCCATAAAGATGGATTGCAATCTTTCATATGGGATATCATCTTTCGCCAACCCGCACCTTGAAAATATTCGCCTCGTATAAGCATCTATTACGAATATCGGCCTGTTGAGGGCATACAATAAAATGCTATCGCAGGTCTCGGGCCCTATTCCGTTGACATTAAGCAACCTGTTTCTCAATGCCGCTGTGCTCTCCTTGCCCATAAGCCGTATATTTCCATTATACTCCTTAAATAAGAAATCGAGGAAATTTTTTAGCCGCTTTGCCTTGACGTTGAAATATCCTGCTGGCTTGATAAGTTTAGCGAGTCCTGAAATATTTATTTCATTTAAACGTTTGGGCGTAAGCAGGCCTTCTTTTTTTAAATTCGAAATAGCTTTTTCGACATTGGACCAAGCGGTATTTTGAGTTAATATGGCGCCCACCATTACCTCAAACGGCGTTTTGCCGGGCCACCAATTTCTCGGGCCAAAGGCCTTATATAATTTATGATAAACCTTTCTTAAAAAATCCCTATTATAAACCCTGTTCTTCCCCATCTATTTTCCTATGGATAGAAGAAATCTAAAATTTTTTTCGATATCTTCTATCGAATGCGGTTCGGAAGTAAGTATCGGCTCTATGCCCATTTTATCCATTTCCTTAAAAAATTTTACGAAGTCTATCTTTCCTTCCCCCAAAGCCAGATGCGAATCAAAATCTCCGTTGTTATCGGAAAGATGAATTTCTCCTATCGAATCGGGCGGGTATTCCTTAAGGCAGTCGAGAATAGATTCCTGCCCGAAAACATTAAAGTGGCCTATATCAAAACATGCGTTTAAATTCGGGGATTTTAACCTCGCCAGCAGCTTAACGATTATCTCCGGGCTTGGGTCGATCGAATTCTCGATAGATATAATAACGTTGCTTTTAATGGCTAAATCTAAAATTTCTCCCCAAACTTTAATGCTTAAATCCAGAAAGAGTTCATGTGAATCTCTGTAAAATATCGGCTGAAAGCCGCTGTGTAAGACGATATGATTTGTTTTGACCGCCTTGCAAAATTCCAGCGCCGCAATAAAGCGCTGCGACGTAAACTCTCGTATTTTAGGGTCCCTACTGCCCGGATTCAAATCTAAAAAAGGGCCGTGGGCGATTTTTAAAAGGCCATATTTTTCGAAAGTGGAGTTTATCTCATCTATTTCAACCTGATTATATTTATCAAGCTCCTTCCCATCGATATATATCTCACAGTTTATCCGGTTTTCGGCAAGAGTATCCAAGTTCTTTAAAAGCATCCTATACGGGGCGTGAAAATAGATTTTGTCTCTGGTTATTTTCATTTCTTTGTTATCCTTTTAAGGAGAGTCTGCAAAGGTGAAGTATTCAGAATATCTTTTTTCTCAAGCCAGCCTCTTCGCGCAACGGATACGCCCAAGCTCATATTATCCAATTGATCTATTGTATGCGCATCGGTGGCAATGGCAATGAAGGCGCCCAGTTCCTTCGCCCTCTTTGAATTTATATCGTTTAAGTCAAGCCGTTGGGGGAAGGCGTTTATCTCTAATGCCGTATTCGTATCTTTGGCGACTTTAAATATTTCCTCGAAGTCTAATTCATAAGCATCCCTGGTTCCCATCAATCTGCCTGTAGGATGCGCAATTATACGGACATATCTATTCTTCATCGCATTAACTATCCGTTTAGTCAACTGCCCTTTACTCTGTTTAAAGCCGGAGTGAATTGCCGCAATGACGATATCCAGCTGTGCCAAAATATCGTCTGGAATATCCAATCTTCCGTCGGGCAGAATATCCATTTCAGCCCCGGTCAGGAGAGGGATTCCTCTTAATTTTTTATTTAATTTGCGAATCTCTTTTATCTGCTTCCTTAATTCGGATTCGCTTAAGCCGCCGGCAACGGGCAAGGACTTGCTATGGTCTGTAATCGCGATATATTGATATCCTCTCTTTTTAGCTGCCTCTGCTAATTCTTCAAACGAATGTGCGCCGTCGCTCCATTTGCTATGGACGTGAAGATCCCCTAAAATATCTCCTAATTTAACGAGACGAGGCAGTTTGTCTTTCTTCGCTATTTCAATCTCTCCTGTATCCTCCCTTAACTCCGGCGGAATATAGACAAGCCCTAAAATCTTGTAAACATCGGCTTCCTCCTTGCCCGCGATTCTCCTTTCGGTCGCCTCTTTAAAGATTCCATATTCGCTTATCTTGTAGCCCATCTCATTCGCCAATCTCCGTAAATGAATGTTATGCGCCTTTGAGCCGGTAAAGTATAATAGCGCCGCACCAAAAGATTCCGGCTCAACAACTCTTAAATCAACCTGTATCCCATCTTTTAAAAGTATGCTCGATTTAGTCTCGCCATTGGCTAATATCTCTTTTACCCTCGGAAGCGAGACGAAGGTATCCATTATGCGCTTAGGTCTAGTCGAAGTAATCAGTATATCTATGTCTCTTATCGTTTCCTTCATCCTGCGAAGAGAGCCCGCATAACTTATTTTATTGACTTCGGGTAGGGCTTTAAGTTTATTTATTATCTCCATAGCGATAGGCAATGCCGTCCCTAACGGCATCCGCTCCTTACCCTTTCTAAATAATCCTATCCCGCGCAGGATATTCTCTTCGCTTTTTTCCTTGATTCCGGGAAGTACGCAAATCTTATGCGTCCTGGCTAATTTCTCCAACTGGCCTATCGATTTTATCTTTAACTTATCGTAAAGGAGTTTCGCCGTCTTGGGGCCGATGCCGGGTATGGACATCATCTCTAAAATGACGGTTGGTATTTGGCTTTTTAATTTTTCATAGTATTTCAATCGTCCGGTTGCAACTATCTCTTGAATTTTTCCGGCTAAGTCTTTTCCTATGCCAGGGATATCTTCGAGCGCGCCTTTTTTGGCCATCTCTTCGACGTCTTGGGTCAGGCTTTCTATGTTTTGAGCGGCTTTCCTGTAGGCCCTTATGCGGAAGGGATTTTCATTTTTTATCTCCAGCAAATCAGCGATTTCATTAAAAATTGCCGCCACTTCAAAATTCCTCATATCAACTTAGCCCTTTTAAGGAAAAAATGGCATAAAAAATGGCTTAGAGATTTTTTTCTTCTCTAAGCCGCTTTCCCTTATCGCCGTTACCGCTTTTAATCTCCCACCCTACCGTGCGCTGTTTGGTCACTTGATCCAAATCGTAAGTGGGATCCTGTCGGCTATCATCACAATACCCGAACTCCAAATCCCTATGCACTTCTTGCTGGTCAGTGCCCAAACTTGCCACACGTATAGGGCAGGTATCTATTTTCAATTTAATTATATCAAAGTTTCTTATCATTGTCAAGATAAACGGACTGCAATATAATATAACCGATAAAGATAAATAACAATAATGCGAATATAGCGATTCGGTATTTTAAAATGCCAAACGACCCAAAGCCCCAAACGATAATTCCCCAAACTAGAGGGCCCGTAATAGCCGAGAGGTTACCTACTAATCCCCCCATACCGAAAGCAATGCCTATTTTTTCTTTGGGCACAAGTTTTACGAGCAATGCCCTTCCTACGGTCCAGGTAGCCGCCAAGGCAATGCCTGCCAAAGGGCCGATTATCAGAAAATAATTTTTATTAAAACTCAACAGGCTCAATATTAGAACTAAAGACCAAATTATAAGCACCGAGGATAAGGCCCGTTTCGCGCCGAAGGAGTCCGTGATAAAGCCGTAACTAAACGCCGAAATAATAGCGAAAACCGCGGAGGCAAAAAAGAAACTATGAAGTTCCAAATCGGTTAACGCTAAAGCTTTTTTAGCGTAAACCGATACAAAAACTAAAATGGCAGAAACTGCGTTTAAATAGATGAATGCCGAAAGAATAAATTTTTTTAGGTGCGGCTCGCCTTTTATATCGTTAAAAGCAGCGTAAATATATTTAAAGATATTGCTTCTTTTAGCTTTCTCCAAGGCAGGGGCTTTAACCGCTCTTTCTTTAACGAAGAAAATACAAGGCAAAGCAAAAATTAAGAATAAAATTGCCGTCGGAATAAAAGCGGCGCTTCGCCCGTAGCGCTCAACAAACGGCCTTACCATCGTTATGCCTATAACAGCTCCGAGATAGCCAAATCCTACGCCTAACCCGGATATTCTGCCAATGCTGTCCTCTTTCGAAACCGAAGGCAAGAGCGCACCGTAGAATACAGCTGCTAATTGATAACAGAAGTTCGCAACCGCAAAAAATAACAATCCTTCTACTAACCCTTTTGCCAGTCCGATCAAAGCGGTAAACGCCACTGTCAACAAAGTGAAAATAATCAAAAAGTTCTTTTTTCCGTATTTTCTATCAGATAAACCGCCTAATAACGGCATAAATAATGCTGCCAAGAACATCGAAGATGACAGGGCAACGCTGTAGGACAAATCTTCCCCCTTCATATCCACCGTAACCCAAAGAGCGAAATGCAGCGATATTATATTTATAGCGAAGATCGTATTAGCAAAATCATATAATGCCCAGGATATAACGCGAAACGCCTGCGGAGTTCTCAAGTTCTTTTCTCCATCAAAGTTTTAATCGCTGACATTATTTTTTCTAAGGCGGATGTTATGGCTAATTCATCCGGCGTCTCAAGCGCTTCAAATTCAATAGGCTTGCCTATCGATATCTTGATATCATATGGTCTGGGAAATAACGCAGTGGGAGGGTATGCTTCAAAAGCGCCGTGAATTGCACAGGGAATAACTGGGACCGCGGTTTTTAAAGCCAGTATAGCGATTCCCTTTTGCCCCGGACGGAGGCTCCCGTCTCTGCTCCTGCCTGCCTCCGGGAATATGCCTAAGACCTCGCCGTTTTTCAATGAAGATAACGATTTCTCGATAGCGCCGTTCTCAGGGATCATTTTAGTTAAAATAAAAAGCCATTTAAGCCACCACAAATGATAAATGGGTTTCTGAATAATCCATTTTATTCTTCGGGGTATGACAACGCTTACGACGACGGGATCCAAATAGCTTGAATGATTAGCGGCTATAATCGCATTGCCATTTAAGGGGAGGTTTAGAAGGCCCTCTGACTTAATCCGAAATAATACCTTACATATGATAGCGCCAACGGCCCGTAAAATATAATACGACACGGTGGCCTAATATATGATGGCCATCCTTTTGGCGAGGATGGAATTTATATAGTTGGAAATTCTTGCCCTGTCTTGTCTTTTAATCTTATTGAAGAAAAGAGCGATGTTGCGACAATTAGGTTTTGAAGCGGATTTAACCGGCTCTGAACGGACCACAACAGCGTCTATATATATAGGCGTGGCCTTTCCCTTACCTTCGGCAGGCAATAATAATACAACCTTTACTTTGGATAACAACGGAAAATATTTATCTATCTGACAAAACACGCCGGCACAGCTTATATTCTTTGTTATGGTTATTGCGTCAAATTCTGCGTCTTTTAATTTGAGAGGTATCTTCTCTTCGACGCGAGGATATTTTCTTCTTTCGCTCTTGGGCCGTGTCATATTATTGACTATTCATTGCGTTTGTTTCGGCTTCTGTCCCGAGCTTCTTCTCGACCCATTCTCTGTATACGTGTTCTAATATACGATTCCTATCGAAGGGGCTTATCTGGGTAAATTTTATTCCGGCGTTTGGTTCGCCTTTCGTCTCCGCCTTATTTATCCAAACTATATCGCCTTTAGCATAGATCGGCGCAGCATCTCCTGAAATTCGCAATTTAATCTCCAGTTCCGTTCCGGGCACCAGCCTTTTATTTAATGCGACTTGCATGCCTTCGCGACTCAAATTCTTTGTAACGGAGATTCCCTCTATTGGGATGCTGTTTCCGGGGACCATATACTCAACATCAACGGCTACTTCGAACCGCATATACTTCCTTTTTTCAATCATCCCCTCACCCCCCTATTTTATATTAAAACTTCGTCATCATCCTCCCTTTTTGTTTTATTATCCTCCTACGAAAATGAAAAGTCAATTATTTTATTAAATTTTTTATAAAGCTAATACTCTAAGAGTTCGTTGACTATATGTTCAATGCGCGCTTTATCCTCATCAAAAAGTTCTACAAACTCGATTCCCATACCATGTTGCAATGGTTTTTTCTTCAAATATTCAGAGCTCTTTATAGACCAAATCACAGTGCCTTGGCATTTTACTGGCGGGAGATCATCGGGCAGGAAAAGTTCCAGTTCTACAGGTGTATATTTAGATAATTCTTTTTCCAGAATGACGCAGATACCGCCTAAAGAGATATTCTTCGTCTGTGTATGAAAGACAAGAGGGGTCCCCCTTTTTTTAACTGTAATGGTACACTCAAAAGAAACCCTTACAAATTTTCTTTTATCGGCTCCGCTCCAGACCACCTTAACTCTACCTTTTAATTATATTATACAGCGTAAATAAAATTTTACAATATGAAATTTACTTTGACAAATATATGCTTAAAATGTTAGAATATATTTGTTCATCTGCATTTTGCGGGAGGCCTCATTCGTGTATAAAAATTTCTTTGGCCTTAAAGAAAAACCATTCAATGTAACAGCCGACCCAAATTTTCTATTTTTCAGCAAGAAACATCGCGAGGCATTCGACCACTTAATCTACGGCATAAAAGAACGGAAGGGTTTCATTGAGATCACCGGGGAAATCGGAACCGGCAAAACCACGTTATGCCGGGCCCTCCTAAATCAGCTGGATGAAAAGCGGAGGACCGCTTTCATTTTCAATTCAAATCTTCCCGACGTTCAACTTCTGTTAGCGATCGCGACCGACTTCGGCCTTTTAATAAAACCAAAAACTAAAATAAACATCCTTTCGGAATTGAATAAATTTTTAATCGAGCAACTAAAGCTGGGTTATAATGTGGTCCTGATCATAGACGAGGCTCAAAACCTTAAGGCGACTCAATTGGAACAAATAAGGCTCTTGTCAAACCTCGAAACGGATAAGGAGAAATTGATCCAAATAGTACTAGTAGGCCAACCAGAGCTAAAAACAAAATTGGATTCGCCGGGCTTAGAACAACTAAGGCAGAGAATAGCCGTCAGGTATCACATCCTCCCTCTCGAAAAAGAAGAGGTCGATGATTATATTTACCATCGTTTGCATGTGGCCGGTTGTGACGGCAACGTTCAATTTGAGCCCGATGCCATAAGTGAAATATATGATTATTCCGGCGGAATACCGAGATTAATAAATGTGGTTTGCGATAAGGCGCTGTTATTAGGATTTGTGCTCGAGACTAAGGCTATTTCTGCGGATATGATAAAGCGCTCGATCGAAGAAATTGAGGGGTACGTAAAAATATGAGCATTATCTTCGAAGCATTAAAAAAAGTAACCGCGGAGGTATTAGAGCCCGAGGAAAAAAACCGAGAGGCTGAGATTACAAGGCCGGACATTTTATATCTAAATAGGACTGCCATAACAACTTTGCTAATAATTTTAGGCCTGGGGTCTTTATTCCTTTTTACATTTAAAGGAGACGATGCTGCTTCAAAAAAATCTCCTCTCCAAGAAATTAAAGTCCCTGCCTCGATGGTGACGACAACGGTGAAATCGGCGGCAGAAGGATATGTTTCGCCTCAACCGGTTCCGAAACAAGAACCACAACTGGTCACTATTTTCAAACCCATGATTTCGAACCGCAGGCTTTCTCTCAGCGGCATAATATACGGAATAGGTAAACCCGCCGCGATTATCGAAAATAAGATAGTCGAAGAAGGTGAATCGGTAAAGGGCGCTAAAGTGGTTAAGATTTATGCCGACCGCGTGGAGTTATTAAACGAATCTTCAGGTGAGATTTTTATCCTAAAAGTCCGGTAAGCCCCGTTAAAGAACAACATTCTCTAACGGGGTAAACCTATTTTGTCCGCACGAAAGAATCTTTAAATTCTTTGTCCTTCTTTAACCTCTGAATCGTTTCGCTCGCTTCCTTTTTACTGAAATATTCTCCGACATAAATTACATATTGATTTTTACCAGAAGAAGATTTGCTTTCTTTCACGGTTGTTGGAACCCCTTTAGAATACAAAAGTTGAATTACTTTATCCAGGTCTTCTTTCTTCGTTGTTGTATAGGCTTGAATTGTATAACGTTTTGAAGATCTTTCGACTACAGCTACTTTTGCTTTTTTGAAAGTGACTTTTGTGAACATAAATTTTATTACCAAAATAGAGGTAATTACTATCAATAATAAAACAACTGCCGAACCGATTATGATGAGATGCTGCGTTTTTAAAAACGGCAATTTAAGGGCTGTTTCCGTGCGCTCCAGCGCTTCCCTCTTTTTCTTCAACCTCGTTACCTCATCTTTAAGGCGTTTAAATTCCCCCCGTAAGTTATCCAGTTCTTCGCCGAGTTCTTGCTTTATCTTCGCATCATATTTTTCTTCGATCGGGCGTTCATTTTTACTTTCGAGTATAGCGGAGGAATCCATAACTTCGAACGGCTGCTCCTTTTTACCCAAGTATTCGCCGTATAATTGCTTTTGAATCTCCTTTTCGGAGAGCGCCTTTAACTCTTTTTCCTTCTCTTTAGATTTTCTCCAAAACATCTTTAGATCTGCCTCTCGATGAGTTCTCTTACTTTAGGAGGAATTCTAACGGGCCTGCCATGTTTACTTATGAAGACATGGACTGTTTTTCCGTTAGCCAATACCTCTTTGCCTCTTTTGACTTCATAGTCAAATATAAAACTGGAATTTTTTATCGACGAAATCCAGGAACTCACGGTAATCAAATCATCATAATGCGCCGGCTTTTTGTATTGACAAGAAGAATTTACTACAACCAGAAATGCCTTGTCCCTTTCGAAGTCACGGTAAGGAAAGCCTAGGTCCCTGAAATATTCGGTCCGCCCCACCTCGAACCACACGTAATAATTGGCATAATAAACTATGCCCATCTGGTCTGTTTCTTGATATCGGACCCTTAGGTTAATCGAATGTACTCGCATCGGTCATGCTCAAAGCGTCAAAGCAAATTTTATTATATCGATGCCGTCTAAATTCAATCCCTGCTTCTCCTTAAACCCCTTCTTTAAACAAAGTCCTATAGCGGCTTTCATTCTCGCAGAAGAATGAAAAATAATTTCGTGATAACCATTCTTCCTGCAGTAATCTAATGCCTTATCTATTAAAGCCAGGCCGTAATCCTTCCCTCTGAAATTCGGATTGACGAAAAGGCGCCTTAAAATAGCGACCTTTTTGGACTCCTCTTTTACGGCAACCGTGCCGACGATATTTCCGCTTTCCTCTCCGACAAAAAAAGCTTCCCTTTTTCCACCATATACCTGCGGTATGGATTCCAAATCGGAATGAGGATATGCCTTTTGATCGATAGCGAATTCATTTTTAAGGATATCGGTAATAATTTTTTTAACTTGTTCTTGATCCTTGAGATTAAAACGCCTTATCTGCATCATTTTGATTTTACTTCCCTTCTTCAAGTTTGTCAAGCAAGCCGATCTTAAAGAGGGCATCATGAGCGGCACGCTGCTCGGCGGATTTTTTGTTTTTCCCCTTCCCCTTGCCTTGTAATTCATTTCCAAAGAAAACGGCTACTTCAAAATGTTTTCTGTGTTCAGGCCCAACCTCTGATATGACTTTATAAATCGGGGTCAACTTATATACCCTTAACGTATATTCTTGCAAAATAGATTTATAATCTTTTTTTGCGCCGTCCTCTAATGCATTTTTTAGCTCGTCCTTAAACTGTGACCCGATAAATTCACATGCTTTTTTGAAGCCGCCGTCGAGATAAATCGCTCCTATGACCGCCTCAAACGCCCCGACAAGATTGCTTGGTTGGTCAGCCCCGCCGCTTAAGACCTCGCCCTTTCCTAATAAAAGCGGTTTTCCGATCTCAATTTTACGGGCAAGGTTCTCCAAAGTGGTTCTGCTAACCAGCGTAGATTTAAGTTGCGTCATATCGCCTTCTTGATAATCCGGAAAATGTTTATATATATAATCGCTTATTGCCAAACCTAATATCGTATCTCCCAAAAATTCCAACCGTTCGTTATCCGCCGCTCTTGCTTTTGGACGTTCATACGAGTAAGACTTATGGGTCAGCGCTTGATTCAATAAATCGTTATTTCTGAACCTATAGCGAATTAAGCGCTGAAAATCTTTGAGAGTTGACAGCCTAGTTCTATCTATCATTCGCGGGTATTATCTGATTGCCAAGTCCCCAGCAACAACTTGCCATCTTCTACTATTATCGATTTTGAAGGCCCCATTATAGACGACTTTATGTGGGCAATTGAATGAGTTTGGACGTTAATTTTTTTCACGGAGATGCTAATCGCCCGAGCGTTTCAATTCCTGACGAATAACGGCTTCAGGTATTCGTTCTTTTATAATAACTTCTCCGATCCTAATCGGCAAGACGAATCTCGTTACGCCATGAATAAATTTTTTGTCGTAGGCTAAAGCCGCCAAGATTCTTTTGATGCCTATTTTTTTTAACCTGGTCGGCAATCCGAAACTGCCTATCATATTTTCAATCCGCAATAGATCGCCCTTGGGCAAAAAACCCATTTGATTCGATATTCGCGAAACGGCGATCATTCCAATTGCTATCGCCTCCCCGTGAGAATATATATCTGAATACTCCGCCGCCGTTTCTATGGCGTGACCTATCGTATGCCCGAAATTCAATATCGTCCGTATCGCTTTTTCTTCCTTTTCGTCTCCTGACACGATATCCGCCTTTATTCTTGCGCATCTTCCTATAATTTCAACGAGACAACTCTTTTTGCGCTTCAAAATCGCATCCCGATTATTTTCAAGATAATGAAATAGCCCTATATCCTTTATTACGCTATATTTTATTACCTCGGCTAAACCTGAGACAAAATCCCGTCTGGGTAACCGTTCAAGGAAGGATGTATTTATATAGACAAGCTTTGGCTGATAAAAAGAGCCGACGAGATTCTTGCCAGTCGGCAAATCTACAGCGGTTTTGCCCCCGATTGCGGAATCGACCTGCGCAAGGAGGGTCGTCGGAACCTGGATATACGGAACGCCGCGTTTATATATCGAAGCGACGAAACCGGCCAAATCCCCGACAACGCCGCCCCCAAAAGCAACAATAAAAAGTTTTTTCTTTTTGCCGTCAAGCTTAGAGACGATACCCAGGAGCCTTACTGCTTCTTTGATAGATTTCGCCTTTTCAGAATCCGGCACAATTGCCAAATTAATTCTTAAACCCGCTCTTGTAAGGCATTTCCGTAACCTATTGCCAAATAAGGAGTTAATGAGAAGATTTGTTACTATTACTGCGTCTGTCCCTAATCGAAGGGCTTTCAGTTGACTAGATAATTTGTCAAGGTTCTTTTGTATAAGGATGCGGTAGCTTCGTTCTTTCAAATGGATTGTTATCGTTTTCATTCTATTGCCTTGTTTGGGATAAGTATAAAATACCGTCGCAAAAAAGTCAAGCACGAAAAAATAAAGGCCCGAAAAGCCGCAAGTCCTTTCGGGCCTTAGAGGTTGCCAAATTATAAACGCGCGTTTACAATTTAACTACGTTGGATGCCTGATCACCCTTCTCGGTGTGAGCTATCTGGAACTTGACCCTTTGGCCTTCCGCCAAGGTCTTATATCCATCTCCTGCAATCGCTGTATGATGAACAAATACATCCTTGCCACTGTTCTCTCTCGTAATGAAGCCGTATCCCTTTTGATTGGAAAACCACTTCACTACCCCGGTAACTTCTTCTGCCATTACTTCTATTTTTTCACCTCCTTACTCTTTTAGACTTAAACCGTTAAGATTTAAAATAAGCCTATCACCGTAAATTAATGATGTCAAGAAATTTCAATCCCGATAATTTTAGCTAATATCAGGACCGTAGGCCAAATAAACCTATCCACCAACCCGAAATAGAGCAAAATTAATATGACTAAAAAACCGTAATTTTCTAAACGTATATATTCGAACGCATATCTTCGCGGCAAAACTCCGAAAAGTATCCTTGAGCCATCAAGCGGAGGGACAGGGATTAAATTAAATGCGGCTAAAACCAAATTTATAAGTATTGCCGTTACGATAAGCTGCTGCAACAAAGAATCGTTCGGAATCGGAAAGAAACGAAATAATGCGGCCATAAGAAATGCAAGCGTAATATTCGCTACCGGTCCCGCTAGTCCCACCCAAATCATATCGCGCTTCGGATGGCGCAGGTTAAAAAAATTTATCGGCACAGGTTTAGCCCAACCGAATATTACGGGCGAGCGCATCATTATTAACAGTATGGGCAAAATAACCGTCCCTATAGGGTCGATGTGCGCCAATGGGTTTAAGGTAAGCCTGCCCATATATTTTGCAGTCGAATCACCTAATTTATGCGCAACCCAACCGTGCGCGAACTCGTGAACTGTAATTGCGACTGCAAATATTGCGATGGAAATTGAAAGGCCTATCAAAGGGGCATCGCTCATGAAACTTGGCTGCCGGTTTTAAGTTCCTTCATTACGCACCTTGAAATATTATTGAATTACCTGGACGGCATCCACTTCTATCAATGGCATAACCGACTTAGCTTCTTTTTTAACGCCCCACACATTTACTTTTAAATTTATATATTTATTTAAATCGACTTTCTTGCTGGCGAGATACCATATCGTTTCACCGTCTTTGACCAATTTAAATTGGCTGCGCCTGTGATAAATTTTCCCGACATCCTCAATTATACCGGTAGCAAGAGGTTCCTCCCCCGGCCGCGGCGATTCGATGCCCTTTAATTTTGCCTCATATTCTTCCTTCGCTTTTAAGTGCTCTAATTCGGCTCTCTTCAACTTAAGTTCCGCTATCCTTTCAGTCGCCTCTTGCGCCTCATTAGAACCTTGAAATTGAACTATAAATTTTTGGTACTCTTCTAATACGCCATCAAGATCGATCTGCCGCAACGGTTTCTTTAACTCTAGATTATACGCTTCATTTAATTCTGCCAACTTATTTTTAACCAAATCTGTCTTATGCGGTTCGCTGCTTCCCTTTTTCTTCACGTAGTCTGAACGGACCCAACCGAAGCTATTCTTCGGCGCTTCTATCTCATACCAATCCAGATATTCTTTGACGATTTTTATAGTTTCGCCTTTCTTTAACCGCCCCACAATGGTTGAAGATTGAGTCGCCGCTGTCCTGACGTTAGACTTGTCTTCGTTTATAATTCCCGTGCCGTCTTTTCTTTCGACGTTTGTTTTATGAATATAAACTAACGCCTTCTTCGGAAGCTCGACTTTATACCACATCTTATCTTCTCCGACGACCCTTACTTCTTCCGCGTCGTTTAATTGGCAGAGCACTTCGGAAGAAATATCATCCGATGCTCGTATATTAACGCGATTGCCGGCAATTGTTCCGATAAAGGATTCACCTTTAAGGGCGCCTTGGACGGCATAACATGGAATAAATAAAAAGGCCAGACAGCATATCGTAAATATAAGCCTGGCCCCAAAAAATAATTTCACCCCGTTTAGAAATCCTCCAAACTTTGATTATTAGTAACGATATTGCGTCTGTTAAGATTTCTAACGGGGCTCACTTGGTTTCCTTAGCTTTTCCCTGTTCTGGCTTCTCTTTCTTGGTCGGAGTTGCTTGAGGTTTTGCTGCGGCTTGGGTCGGCGCAGCTTGCGCTGTTTCCGAAGTCGATGTCGCAACTGCTTCGGTTGCGGGTTTTGCTTCCGCGGCTTTTTCTTTCTTGACTCTTATCTTAATGGATTTCACTTTAGGCAAGCCAAATACAGATTCCCCTTCACGCCATTTATCTTTTTCGGATAGCATCTTTATACGTTCAAATCTCTTAAATACGGATCTATGTCCCCTCCCTTTTGAGGGACGCAAACTCGGATGAATCGACATTACCTTACTCTCCTCTCTTTAACGTATTCTGAGGTAACAATCTTTATATATTCGCTTTAAATCCCTTAAAGTCTGCTGCGCTAATTCTTTTTTTGCATACGCGCCGACACAAACGATAAAGAATTCCTTCTTCTTAAGCACGTCGGAAGAATATCCTATATTTTTTAGGCGCGAAGATTCCCTTTCTGCTAAAGTACGCGTTTTAAATGTTGCCACCTGAATAGTGAACGGCTTCTCTATGGGCGCAACCGGAACCGTCTTTTCTATTTCTTGTTCCTTGGGTTTAACTTCGGGTTGCTTCTGTCCTTCCGAGGCCTTTTCCGCAGGCTGGACTTGAACCTCATTAATTTTGGTCTCGGTCACCGGTTGCAAGCCCTTATCCTTTAAAGGCAATTCGACGAATTCTAAATTCCTGCCTCTTTCCACGCCTAATGAAAAGACGACGCTCGCAGTCAAAACCAAGCCTATCAAACCGATTATTAACGCTTCGTACGAAATAGCTATATTTAATCGATGTTGCGGGAAGAGAGGTTTTTTAAACCTGAATGCGCCCAGAAATCTACCTTTTCTCTTTTCCCTGATTACGAATTCTTCGAAAAGCTCTTGTTGCTTTTGTAAGTTCGCCGGTATCATAAAATTAACTCCGTGGAATTTTAATTATAACATAACTGCCGTAAAAATACAAAGACTTTTTTAAATTTTTTTATAGGCAGGGCAAACAATGGGATAATCGCACCAACTACAGACGAACCCAGGCGTAGGTTCAAAATTCTTCTCGACGATACTCTTCATAACCTCCTCTATCAGTTCCTTTGCGGCAGTTAGATCGTCCTCGTTACGGACTTTTGAGACAATTTCGTTCGTCTTCAAATAATATAAACTTAATTTGCTTGGGCGTAATTTTAGCACCTCTTCGGTCGCCATCGCGTAAATGTCTAACTGTATCTCCCTTTTACTGTAATTGGAATTCTCCCGTGGTTCGCCTGTTTTATAATCTACTATCTCGACAGTTCCGTCGGATAATTGGTCTATGCGGTCTATGAACCCCTTTACTCCGTGACCGTCGACTTTAAATAGAAATTCTTCCTCAACATAAAGCGGCGCCTTAAAGTTACCCTCGTTATTTTTGTAGAATTCCCGAAGGATGCGCTCGCCTTCTGATTTGTAAGAATGCGCCTGGATTTTATTCGGATAACCTGCGGGCGTCCAATATCTCTCAAAGACCTCCAGTAGTTCATCGAGGCTTAAGATTACGCCCTCCTTACATTTGCCATAAAATTCCTTTAAGACATTATGAATATCGGTACCGAATTGCCTTGCGGCGCTGGGCTTGCCGGGGATATTATAAATATAAGCAAATTTATATTTTAGGGGGCAGATTTTATAAGTGCTTATTTGAGTATAACTTAATCTTAATACTTTAGGTATAGTTATATGGGTCGTTCCCAATAAGATATGGGCGCCGGACTCGAGGACCGGTTTTTCGTCTTCGGTCATCTTATGTAATTCGCCTTCTAACCTCTTCAGGTATCCCGGGATCGCGTCTTTGCTCGGGCTTTTTAGAAAGGCGGCGATAATATCGGAAATTTTTTGTTGACGCTTAAATCTTGCTATATCGGATGTGGTAAGCCCTACATCGAGCACGTCCGTTAAATCCTCTTCTAATTCATCGGCATCGATTACCTTGATAGCTTTGTCTTTCGGTTTTATGATCTCGTTGATAAACCGCGAGGCTTTCTGATGAGGCTTATCGACGAAGGATAGGTGAAGTTTCTCCTTTGCCCTCGTTATAGAAACGTAGCATAAGCGGCGTTCCTCCTGCGTTTGATAATCACCTCGTGGCAATTTTTCCTTCATCAGCTCTTCCGGAAAAGATATCTGTTCAGGCCTCCTTCTCGTGGGGAAACGGTTTTGAACCAGGCTGATGACAAAGACGTATTTAAACTCAAGGCCCTTCGCTTGATGAACGGTCATAAGCCAAACGCCCTGCGCCCCCTCGATGAGTTCGCTCTCTTCTAAACTGCCGCCGGCTTCTATATATGAATTAAGATATCCCAAAAAGGAAGTCAGGCCATGGTCTTGGTGTTCTTCTAAATATTGATTCATAAATCTCTGAAATCGCGCAATATTTAAAACCCTTGCTTCGTTTTCCCTTACCAAATTCGAAGTCAAATTCAAAACATATCGGGTCTCATCGAATAATTTAGTAACGATTTCTCCTAATTCGCCTTTATGAGCGGTATGTATTAAATCGTCTAACATATGCTTAAATGACGATAATTTCGACTTGGCATTTTCGCTTATGTTAATTTGGTCCAATTTATCCAACGCATCGTATAACGATATGCCGTAATCTTTAGCGAATGTATTTAATTTAATCATTTCGGCAAAGTCGATCGCATGATGAGGGATAGAGCATGCCCTAAAGAAACTTAAAGAATCCTTCGGATTATCCATAAGGCGTAAATATGAAATTATATCTTTGACCTCCTCCTCCTCAAATAGGCTTAAACCGCCGATTACGATATGAGGGATCTTCTCAACCGTTAATCTCTTTATCGCTTCGGCCCTATGAGAATGGGCCCTATACAAAATCGCAAAATCCGAATAGGAGCGCTCTTTTTCCGGCAACGAGGCATAAATGGATTTTATTTTATCGACCACTATCCTCGCCTCTTGGGCATAGCTTGAGACATTTATCAATTCAACATCCGCGCCGGATGGGCTTTTTGTCCAAAGTGCTTTATCCGCGTCGTATCTATCAGGGTCGTTGTATTTTATTAACCTACCTGCGACTTGTAAAATTTTTTTAGTGGAACGGTAATTTTGGGTAAGGCGCAACGATTTTACGTCCGGAAATTTCTCCTTGAATTTCAGGAAACTGGCATAAGAAGCCCCCCTAAATCTATATATGCCCTGATCGTCATCCCCTACGGCGCAGATATTCCTTCCTTCATTAGCCAACAAAGCGATTAACTCTATCTGCGCAATATTGGTATCCTGAAATTCGTCCACCAAGATATGTTGAAATTGAGTGCGGTATTTATCCAGTATATCGGGATGTTCCTTAAAAAGCCGAATGGTGTTCAATATTAAATCCCCGAAATCTAAACAACCGGAATCTTTCATCTTACGTTGATATATCTCATAGACCCTTGCTGTTTCCGCCTGCTTTTCCCGTTCGGCTTCATCTTCTATCGATTTCGCATAGGCAACGTATTCCTCCGGAAAAATGAGTTCATCTTTTGCCCGACCTATGAACCTCAAGAAACCGTGTATGCAGTCTGCCGGGTCCGCAAGTTTAAGATAATGTTTGAGGTTTAAATCTCCCAGGATGCCTTTGAAGAAGATCCATTGCTCTATTCGATCCAATAATCGAAATTTTGAAGGCAGCCCTATTTCGAACCCCCAGTCCCTTAAAATCCTATTGCAAAACGAATGGAAGGTCATAACCCACATCTCATCTTTGTGCTCTTCTATCAACGATTCGACTCTATCCAACATTTCCGAAGCTGCCTTTTTGGAAAAAGTCACTGCCAAGACCTGCGAGGGGCTCAAGGAATAACGTTCAATTAGATATGCGAGCCTATGCGTTATCACCCTCGTTTTGCCTGTGCCCGCTCCGGCAACTATTAATATCGGACCCCCTGCGGTCGTTACCGCTTCAAGTTGCTCAGTATTCAAATCTCGAAGAATTTTATTGTTCATCGGGCTTGACCTGCAATTTTATACCGCCCGTCGAGAAAAATATGCTGGAGGGATTGCGCGGATCGCCTTTTATCGAAAGTTTAATTGTAGACCAGCCATCGCCGTCTTCATCTATCAAAAGGGGGATTGTTTGTTTTTCCGCGATATTTATAACTCGCTTGTTTATATTAAATTCGATATCATAATTGACCTCTTTACTTTTTGTGCGCAAAAAATTTCCAGAAAGTTTAAAATCGGGACCCTGCGCCTTTAAATCGTCGATAACGAAAACGCCTTTCGTTATCGTTATCGCTCCTTTTACATCATCAAAGACGTAAAGATCCTGCGGCTCGACCCCAAACGGTGTTAGGATGCTGTTTAAACGTCCCCGCAGTTCAGATTCCAGTCTTACTTTTTGAAAATTACAATTTAAGACTACTTTCGCCCTGAGAAGTTGTGAGATATTGAATTGAAGATCTGCGTTTTCCGCAACGAAGGCCGGCCCATATTTACCCACGACCTTGATACTATATATGTTAAGCCTGGAAGGAAAGTTAAGTTCGGTCTTGCCCAATACGATGTTCATATCAAGGCTCTTTTCCAATTTCGAAATTATTAAGTCCTTTAATAAATAAGAAGTTAAGGGTGAGAATAAAAGGGCTATGAGCATAAAAACAAAAAGCAGAATATAAATTACTTTGTCATGTCTTCTCATAAGGATGGAATAATTTTATATATTCGTCCAAGGCGTATCTATCGGTCATGCCTGCGAGATAATCGCAAATCACTCGCCGCGGCTCCTCGACTTTTAGGCGTTCTCTGCTCGTAGGAGGAAGCTGTTCGGGTTTTGACAAGTAGACATTGAAAAGTTCGCGAATGAATCTGCGCGATTTATCTGCCATCCTGATTACTTTATGATGCATATACAAATTTTCCAATAGAAATTTCTTAAGTGGTGCTCTTTCTTCTATTAACGCCGGAGAAAATGCCATGATTCGTTCGGATATTTTCCTGGCATCTTCCGACGTCCTGATATTAAATTTCTTTATCCTATTTTCAGATTCGGCGATAAGGTCGGTTACTTCTTTATTTATAAGCGCTCTTACAATCTGATATTTTCTTATTTCGTCTTTTAAATTTGAATATGAACTGATTATTCTGTCGCGCATCTTTTTCCACAAAGGAATTTCGGACAACTCTTCCTCTTTAATTAACCCTGATGTTATGCCGTCGTCTAAATCATGATTGTCATAAGCGATTTCATCCGCTAAATCCACAACTTGCGCCTCTAAGGTCGGGGACTTCTCCGGCTCTAACTCTATCAACCTATGCGGATGGTCGAACGGTGTCGTATGTTTATTAATGCCTTCCCTTACTTCCCAGGTTAAATTTAGCCCCTTAAAATTCGGATATCGCTCCTCTAGAAAATCTACGACTCTAAGCCCCTGAAGATTATGGTCAAACCCTCCGTGGTCCTTCATTAAATCATGAAGCTCATCCTCTCCGGAATGGCCGAAGGGAGGATGCCCGATATCGTGGGCAAGCGCTATGGCCTCGACTAAATCCGCATTTAATTTTAGAGCCCGGGCGATTGAGGTAGCAATCTGCGTGACCTCAAGGGTATGAGTAAGGCGCGTGCGATAATAATCGCCTTCGTGATTTACGAAGACCTGGGTTTTGTATTCAAGGCGCCGGAATGCGGTCGAATGGATAATCCTGTCCCTGTCCCGCTGATAACAACTCCTGTAAGGGTGCTCTTCTTCTTTATGAGCCCTGCCTCTCGAACCTCTCGCCTTCATGGCATAAGGAGCTAAAGTCTCAATTTCTAATTCTTCTATCTCTTGACGGCCGAGCATCTTTTTAAGTTAGAATATAATGCATCCAATGATTCTGAAACTACTTTTGTCGAACTAAAGACCGGCATAAAATTAACATCGCCTACCCACCGCGGAACTATATGGATATGCAAATGGCCTTTATAACCAGCCCCGGCGGCCTTTCCGATATTTATTCCGATATTATACCCCTCCGGTTTTAGCGTCTTCGAGAGAAGCGCCTGCGAAACCTTCATAAGTTTAAGCAAATCGAGCATCTCCTCTTCGGTTAATTTGCTAAAATCTTTTACATGCCTATACGGAGCGACCATTATATGCCCGTTATTGTACGGATAGAGATTCAGCATTAGAAAAGAATGGCGGCTTCGGGTTACGATATAATTCGATTTATCTTTTTTTTCTTTCGGCTTGGAGCAAAAAATGCATCCTTTTATCGATTTTACCATTTTTGTATATTTTGACCTCCAAGGCGCCCAAAGTTTATCCATCTAAATCTCCCTATAGTTTCGTTATCTTGCCTATGATCTTATCGGTTATTTCAAGCGACCCATAAGAATTATATGGCGCAAATATCTTATCGGTTGGACTGCCGGGATTGAAAAATAAAATTCCATTTTTAGTTTCGTTAAAAGGACTGTGGGAATGGCCGAAAACTATGCAATCAATTTTCTCATCTTTAAATTCCATCCTGATACGTTCCGTCAATCCTTCCGGCGCTCCCCAGCCGTGGATTAATCCTATCCGAAATCCCTCCACTTCAATTATCTCCTTGGCGTTAAGAATATTGCTCACTTCGCTGGAATCCAAATTTCCGTAGACGCCTATTGTCTTTTTAAAATCCTTTAGTTTTTTGAGGAAATCCGCTTCGACAAAATCGCCCGCGTGGAGAATCAGATCGACGTTTTTGAATTCATTATATACGGCCTTCGGTATATCCTTGGCCATTTTCGGTATATGCGTATCTGAGATAACTCCTATCCTCATATATTTTAAGCCATCTCCAAATGGCGAGTATCCAAAATTTGCGCCACGTCCGATACCGACTTGTTTAAATGCGGCAATACCATCCTTTGTTTAACAGCGATGTCGAGCAGTTCGTTTAATTCTATCGATGTCCAAATCCACGCCGCTGACCTTTTGGCGAGCAACTTTGTATTGGGATCCATTTCGGATGGAGAAATTATAATCTTCCGCTTAAGCGTTTGTTTATGCTCTCGGCAGTAATTTAGAAAATGCGTTATGCGTTTATCCGTTAATGGTTGCAAAGTTATTAAGAAAGCCCATGCGCATCTATCGTTCGATAAAAAAAGATAGGAGATATCCGGGTTTTCTGTATTCTTAGTTAAGGCTTTCTTAAAATTAGGAAAGACAAAATACCTCTTATCTAACTGAATCAGCTCGCCATTAAACGAAGAGAATAATTCCGTCAGTTTCTGAATATAATTTTCTTTTGAGGCATTCAGAAAAGCCTCGATATAATTTTTAACCTCGACCTTAAATCTCGATATCTTGGATTCGTAATCCGTATCCAAACGGCATTCTTTATTCTGATGCACATTTTTTAACCAGAATTCGAAGACCTTGTCTCGGATCACATAAAAAACGCCGTATTTTAACGCCCAACCAACGCTTGTCAATTTTTGCAATACCGGTCTTATCTCGCCGGGTTTTAGATGCGACGAGGCCGCCATCGTTTGAATTTTCCTATTGCCGTTCGCTATCGAAAGTAAAAGAGGAATATGGCGTCGATCTGCCGTTTCGAGGTCTGAAATTGAGCCTGCGAAATGTTGATTCAAAATTCCTTTTGAATCAAAAAGAAGTTCCGCAAATGTCATTGTCATGGCTTCCGTTTGGTTGTTTCCCGACCTTAAGTTAAGATATTCTTTTAATTTTAGCAGAATGCAGTCCAAATAAAACGGGTGACCATCCGTAAATGCGACTAAAAAATCATTCAGGCCTTTTAACAACTTCTTTTGTCCCAATCTGAAATCTATGAAATCAGAAGTAGTGGGAGCATCGAATGTCCCAAGTTCATAGATCTCGAAATTGCCGAATAATAACGAGAGTTTTTCGGAGAGAATTTTCTTTGCCTGGTTAACATAAGAGGAAGTGACGATATACATCGTATCTTTCTGGAACATTATATTTTTTCCCAATACCGAAAAGGCATCCTTGATCCCGAAGTCTTCTATTCTATGGAACTCATCAATAATTATTATAGGCCGTAAATTAATTTCCGCGTATGCTATCGCCGGCAATTCAAAAAGCGCCGCATACGCCTCGGCTAAATTATCCTCTTTTATAAAGGCCTCAATTTTTTTGACGGCCTTTGCCGTCTTAGGCATCCTATCATACGCAATTAGAGATAATTCTATTGCATCCTCTAACTTGTGCTCGACGTTCTTCAAATATTGAAAAAGCAAAGCGGAAATAAACTTCTCTGCAAAATTTAAAAATCCTTGTGATTTTACTTCGATATAAATCAAAACGACGTCATTAAAAGGGTTATCATTTATGAAGCGGTAAATAACGGAGGTCTTGCCGTAATGAGGCGGTCCGATTATGGCGATATTTTGCCGGTACCCATAGCGTAAACCGTCTATGCGTTTCTTAAGCAAATTCAAAATATCGCTTCTGCCGAAAAAATTACTTCCTATAGCAGGATCTAAGAACATTATTAAGCCTTAAAATGGTCCTACGGTAAATAATAAAATGGATTTTGGGGCTGATGCCTTTTTCTGATTTCGAAATGTAAATACGGCGCCCTTGCCCTTCCCGTCGTACCTGCTTTCGCAATAGGGATAAACTGCTTTACCTCATCGCCGATTTTAACTAAGATTTCTGAATTATGAGCGTAGAGCGTCTGTAATTCATCGCCATGGTCAAGTATTAAAGTCTTACCGTAACCTTTTACCTTGTCGTCGGAAAATATAACTTTGCCGCTGCGCGAAGCGACGACTGTCGCTCCTTCCCTCGTTTGGATATCTATGCCTTTATTCGGCGAAGTCCCTTTTTGAGCTCCGAAATATAAGATTATTTTGCCCCTAACCGGCCAGATAAAATCTTCCTTTACGTTACTTTCCTGCGTCGCTAATTTTGTCGCTATGGGTTTGGTCGCCGACGGAATGAAAAGCATTTGCCCCGCCGCTATGCGTTCCGCGTCGCTAATTCTATTCGCGGCAACTATCTTCTCTAATTCAACTCCGTATGTCTTCGATATCCGCCACAGGGTCTCGCCCCTAACTACCTTATGGTATATGCCCGGTTTTTCTTTAAAAGGAGGCGCTATTTCTTTGGGCGGCGATACTATAGGCGCTCTTGCGCAACCCGCTAAAATTAAAATAAAAAACGATACCTGAATTATCCGTCGAAAATTCATCCTTAAAGCGTAGAGGACTGCCCCGTTAGGTTCTCGTCCCATGGAGCGGGTGACGGGACTCGGCGCCCTCGCTCTCCTATCGTCGAACTCGGGTCGGCCATCCGCTCGGCTTTCGCTTCGCGCCACTATAGTGGCGCTTGCTTTTCCTCCCATAAGGTCGGCGCTCGCTCCCTTCGAGTCCCATGGAGCGGGTGACGGGACTCGAACCCGCGATATTCAGCTTGGGAAGCTGACGTTCTACCAACTGAACTACACCCGCTAAGACGATCTGAAGTTTCTCCGAAATATACTGCTAATTGTTTCAAAGATGCATTAATCTTTTAAACTTCCTGTATCTATTTTTTATGCCTCTTGAATTCAAACGCAATAAACGCCTTACGCTAAAATCCTCAACGACGTAAGACGCCAAAATAGTGCCGTAAGCAGTGGCTTTACGCAATGCCATCTCATTCAACCTTTTTACTCTGCTCAAATATCCCATAAATCCGCCTGCGAAGGTATCTCCTGCTCCGGTCGGGTCGAAGGGGTCTTCTAAAATATACGCGGGATACGAAAACAGATAATCGCGAGAAATGCATAAGGCTCCGTGTTCGCCTTTCTTTATTATAACAATTTTAGGTCCGCAAGAAAATATATATCTTGAAGCCTTAAGCAGATTATGCTCTCCAGAAAATTCCCTAGCCTCCTGATCGTTCGCAAAGAATATATGGACGTTTTGAAGCGTTCTCTTTAGCGCAGGGCGTTTATTCTCGATCCAATAATTCATAGAATCGCAAGCGACTAAATCGGGACTATCCACTTGTTTTAAAACATCCCTTTGTAAATCCGGGTCGATGTTCGCTAAAAAAACATATTTGGTCCCCTGATACTCGGCCGGGATTTTAGGCCTGAAATTGGCAAATACATTTAAATGAGTATAAATCGTCCTTGCGACGTTCAAATCATATCCGTATTCGCCCTTCCATCTAAACGTCCTGCCATCGTCTACCATGAGGCCTTTTAAGTCTATGCCTCTCCTCTTAAGCAATGCGATATGGGCCTTTGAAAAATCTGAGCCGACGACTCCTATCAATCGAACGGAGTTAAAAAAACTTGCCGCATGCGAGAAATAAACGGCAGAACCTCCAAGCGCTTCTTCAATTTTTCCGAAGGGCGTTTTTACCGAATCTAACGCTATGGAACCTACGACTAGTAATGGCATCTTTATTTCAGGTATTCATCCGCGAGTTTCATCGAACAATATTGACTGCACATAGTGCATACATCTTTGGCGCTAGGATTTGAGCGCTTTCTGTATTCTTTGGGGAGTTCGGCATCTATTGCAAGTAAGAATTGTTTTCGCCAATCTCTCTTCTTTCGCGCGATGGACATAGAGATATCCCAATCTAATGCGCCCTTGATATTTTTTGCGATATCGGCGGCGTGAGCTGCGATCCTCGAAGAAATAACTCCCGTCTTAACATCCGAGACCGAAGGAAGGCTTAAGTGCTCCGAAGGCGTCACATAACATAGAAAATCTGCGCCATAAGCAGCTGCCAAAGCACCGCCAATCGCAGATGTAATATGATCGTATCCGGGAGCAACGTCGGTAACTAAGGGCCCTAAGACGTAAAAAGGCGCCCCGTGACAAATCCTTTTTTCCAGCAATACGTTCGATTCTATTTGATTGAGCGGCATATGGCCGGGCCCCTCAATCATAACTTGAACGCCGCCCTCCCATGCCCTTTTCGTTAACTCTCCCAATAAAAGCAGCTCTTGGATTTGTGCCCTATCAGTCGCATCGGCAATGGAACCGGGCCTCATCCCGTCGCCTAGGCTTAAAGTGATATCGTATTTCTTGGCGATCTCTAGAATTCTATCAAAACTTACATACAGCGGATTTTCCTTTCCGTTATGGACCATCCATTCAATTAAAATTGCCCCGCCTCTGCTTACCACATCGGCTATTCTTCCTTCCTTCTTCAGGCGCCCAACCGTTTCCGTCGTAACGCCGCAATGTAACGTAAAGAAAGATGCACCCTCTTTTGCCTGCTCTTCTATCGTCTTAAATATTTCGTCTTCGGTAACGTAAGGTATCGGTTTTTTATTTCGCACCGCATTTACGGCAACTTCGTAAATCGGAACCGTCCCAACCGGCACCGACGAAACCCTTAGAATCGCATTCCGTATCTTTTTTAAATCTCCTCCCATCGAAAGGTCCATAACCGTATCTGCGCCGTTTTCAATCGCTACCTTCAGTTTCTTTAATTCATTTTTTATATTGTTCGAATCCGGCGAGGTTCCGATGTTGGCATTTATTTTAGTCCTTAGGCCTTCTCCGATACCGCACGGCTTGATTCCCTTTCTAAGGCGATTAATCGGTATCACAACTTTGCCTTGCGCTATTTTCTTAAGCAGTTCTTTAGGCTCTAAACCTTCCTGCTTTGCTACATATTTCATTTCAGGCGTTATCCTGCCCTTTTTTGCATATTCTAATTGTGTCATCTTTTTTCAAATCTTTCTTTTAAATATTTTGCAACGCCTTTAATATCTTTGGCGCCGCAAACCGCCCGCACGACAGCGACGGAAGTTGCTCCGGCAGCCAAGATTTCATCGATATTTGACTCGTCTATTCCGCCGATGGCGACAAACGGTATTCTAATTTTATTCCTGACCTTCTTAATTAAATCTACGCCCACGGCTATATATTCGGGTTTGGTAGGAGTGGTAAAAATTGGGCCTACTCCGATATAATCAGCGCCGCCTTTTTGTGCCTGCCTAGCCTGCAAAACGGAATGTGTAGACAAACCGATTATCTTTTTTCTGCCCAAGATTGAACGTGCAACATCAATCGGCAAATCATCTTGCCCCAAATGAACGCCGTCGGCGCCAATCGCCTTTGCGATATCAGGCCTATCGTTTATAATAAACAAGACTTTTTTTCTGTAAGTTAAATTTCGTATAGCGCGGCCGACTTTTACTAGCTCTTTTGCGTTTGCTCCTTTATCGCGCAATTGTATCACATCTGCTCCGCCGGCTATCGCTTCCCTCGCGACGTAAACCGGCTCTCGTCGACCGCAGGCTTTTCTATCGACTATCACATAGAGCTTGAAACCATTTATCATTTAAATCTTGAAATTAATTTCTTTTCTATATCGTAAGACTTAAACCGAAGTCTCTTAAATCTATCCGCGGATTGACCGTCGATAACCTTCGAGAACTCTTCTAAAACCCGCAATGACTCTTTGACGCGTTCTATATTCGCTAAAGAAATCTCTTTCCAGTTGCGTCTTTTGCGCTCTAAGGGATGCGCCGCTTTTGCGATATCTCTTTTTGAATCGCGCGCTGAGACGATACCCTTTAATTGCGCCGGATAATATCGGATACAGCCGGTTATCTTATGCCGTAATCTTTTAAGTTCATCCGTAAGCAATTTATCTTCAAGAACGAACCTGCAAATCTCTTCGCAAACTCTCAGTCCCTCCCGCGACCTATTAAGATTTGCGTCGATTATCCTGTATATCTGGCGCTTCATTTAAATCTGCTGACAATTTTGCGTATTATATGCGAAGTAGACCTTCCTTTGACCAAGGGGATCGATATTGCGCTGCCACCGTAGGATTTGATATAATCGGCGCCTACCATTTTAGTTAACTCCCAATCGGCGCCTTTAACCAATACATCCGGCTTAACGGCTTTTATCAATCTAAGCGGTGTAGCCTCATCGAATATAGAAACGTAATCAACCGATTCTAATCCGGCTATAATTCTGGCTCTATCGCCTTGCGCTATGATAGGACGTTTCGACCCTTTTATTTTTTTCATCGAAGAATCGCTATTAATTCCGACGATAAGGATATCTCCGAAGGACCTCGCTTTCTCAAGATATTTTACATGCCCTGTATGGATGAGGTCAAAGCAGCCGTTAGTAAAAACAATTTTCTTATTCTTCGCCTTCAATTTGGAAACTACGGTTCTGAGTTTTGAAAAAACTACGATTTTATCTTCGCTCATATTTTTAAAATAATTCGTCCTCTATCAATTGGCATATGATATGTCCGATTGTAATGTGGGCCTCTTGAATTCTCGGTGTCGACTTGGAGGGAACAATAACCGATATCTTGGCAACCTTAGCCAGTTCTCCGCCATCGCCTCCTGTCAACGCAATAGTCGTTATGCCTTTTTTGTTTGCCAGTTCTATCGCCTCGATAACATTTGCGGCTTTGCCGCTCGTAGAAATTCCTATTGCGACATCTTTCTTATCCGCCAAGGCATCCAACTGGCGCGCGAATATCTTGCTATATGAATAATCATTGCCTATTGCCGTTAAGATGGAGGTATTTGTTGTCAGGGCGAACGCCGGCAGACCTTTTCTTTCTTTCGAAAATCTCCCAACCAGCTCAGCCGCGATATGCTGGCTGTCAGCGGCGCTGCCTCCATTTCCAAACAAAACCACCTTTCCTCCGGCCTTTAGCGCCGATATAACTGTCTCTGTTGCTTTCTGTATAACATCAAGTTGCAACTTTATAACGTCCTCTTTTACGCCGATACTTTCTTCGATTATACTTTTAATTTTGTCTTTCATCTTATCCAAAAAATACCTTTGCTATTTTATACAAATCCATATCTACAGTTTTCAATTTTCCGATTGCCTTTTCTATCGAAACAGAGACAACCTTATTGCCTTGAAGGCTAACCATCTCTGCGAATTTTCCGTCTTTAACTAATTCGACCGCTTTAACGCCGAACCGAGTGCCTAAAACCCTGTCGAATGCCGTCGGAGAACCGCCGCGCTGTATATGGCCTAAGACCGTAACTCGCGTCTCATATCCCGTTTTCTTCTCTATCAATTCTCCGAGGATTTGACCGATCCCGCCTAACCTAACATGGCCGAACTCATCCAATTTTTCAGCCATTAATACCTCTTGCCCCTCTTTAAATTTTGCACCTTCAGCTACGACTACGATTGAGAAATTTTTGCCTCGTTCGTGTCGTTTCTTTATTAAACTGCATACCTCATCTACATCGATCGGAACTTCCGGAATTAAAATGACGTCGGCGCCGCCTGCAATTCCGGCATGAACCGCAATCCAACCGGCATGTCGGCCCATCACCTCGGCTACCATAATCCTGTTATGGCTTTCTGCGGTTGTATGTAACCTGTCAATACATTCCATAGCGATATTCAGCGCCGTATCAAAACCGAATGTATAATCGGTTTCGGATAGATCGTTATCTATTGTCTTTGGCACGCCGACTATCTTCAAGCCCTCTTTCGCTAATTTATTTGCGACTCCTAAGGTATCTTCTCCTCCTACCGCAATGAGCGCATCTAACTCGTGTTTCTTGTAATTGTCTTTAAGCCGCTTTAAATCCCCTTCCTTTTTATAAGGATTAGTCCGAGATGTCCCTAAAATCGTGCCGCCTTTTGGTAATATGCCGGAGACGGAATGTAAATCTAACGGCATAACATCGTCTTCTATAAGCCCTTTCCAGCCAAATTTTACGCCTAACACCTCATAACCTTCGACAAATGCCTTTCTCACTGCCGCCCTAATTACCGGATTTAAACCGGGGCAGTCGCCTCCGCCCGTCAAAATGCCTATCCTTCTCATATTAATTTTGCCTCCTTGCTATCGAATCTCAATCGTTTTTATACTCCATGCCGCGAAACGGAATACTTACATCTTCTTTCTCTTTTTCCGCTTTAGATTTTTTTTCTTCTTCCCGCGCCGCTATTTTTGTGACGTGGATTTTTACTATAATCGGCTCATCGATTCCCAGCATCTCTTGGACTCGAGCCTTAACCAAGCTCTGAATCTTTTCCGTTGCCTCCGGGATATTCGCATCCGACCAAAATATTATCTTCGTTGAAATATCTATGCCTTTTTTGGTAGCTATGCAATCCGATTTTAAATCCTTAACCTCAGGAAGCGAAGAGCCGATTCGTTTTATAAATTCTTCGATGGCAGACAGAGAAATAGAGACCTGCCCGTCAGGGTTATTAAAGGCTATGTTCTTCTGCTGATGTATGCGCACTATAGTAAATTGATAGGCCGCAAAAGAAATTAAAATCAACAAAACCCCTACGCCAAAGATGCCTATCCTTAAATCCCTCGCAGCATAAATATAATCAATCGCATTTAATATGGATTCGGCCGGAATAAGCTTAAGTCCTACGGCAATTAAAAATATCCCTACAGAAATAAACAATATCAAGAAAAATAGCATGCTGATTTTGCTTAAAATTTTCATTGCGTAGCCTCCTTCTCTCCCATAAATTTTTCAACAAACTCGGTCGTTATCTGCCCGCGCAAAAACTCGGGGTCTGAAATTACGCGCCTGTGAAATTCTACCGTCGTTTTTATCGGGTCGATCGTAAGTTCCGATAACGCCCGTTGCATAATCTGAATCGCCTCTGCGCGATTCTTGCCGTGCGTTATAATCTTAGCGATCATCGAATCGTAATGAGACGTTATCTCGTAACCCTGATAGACATGAGAATCGACTCGCACGCCGGGCCCTCCCGGTTGATGATAAAAAGTTATCTTTCCAGGAGAAGGCATAAAACCGCAATCCGGGTCCTCGGCATTAATACGGCATTCGATTGCCGCTCCGTTTATTTTAATATCATCTTGGCCGAAAGATAATTTTTCGCCCGCGGCTATTTTTATCTGTTCTTTGATCAAATCTATATTAGTTACCATCTCCGTGACGGGATGTTCAACTTGTATCCGGGTATTCATCTCCATAAAATAGAAATTGCTGCTGTCCACTAAAAGGAATTCGATAGTTCCGACGTTGGAATAATTAGCTGCCTTTGCTCCGCGTACTGCCGCTTCCCCCATTTTCTTTCTAAGTTTATTATCCACTGCGGGAGAAGGAGATTCCTCGAGCAATTTTTGATGGCGCCTTTGTATGGTACAATCCCTTTCGCCGAGATGAACGATATGTCCGTAATTATCCGCTACTATCTGAAATTCCACGTGACGCGGATTACCGATATATTTTTCTATATAAACATCGGGACTGCCGAAAGCGGCCTCCGCTTCCGCCTGGCAAGTCATAAGCGCGCTGATGAGCCTGACGTCATTGTGCGCCACTCGCATTCCGCGTCCTCCTCCGCCCGCGGCAGCTTTAATTATAACGGGATATTTAATCCTGTGGGCGGTATTTAATGCCTCATCTTTATTTTTTATGACGGACATGCTCCCCGGAATTATCGGAAGGCCTGCTTTCCTCATCGTCTCTTTAGCCGCCATCTTGTCGCCCATCAGCCGCATAGCTTCAGGGGGCGGGCCGATGAATTTAATCTGACAGGATTGGCAAATCTCGGCAAAATGCGCATTTTCGGCCAAAAATCCATAGCCCGGGTGTATTGCCTCGACATCGGTTATCTCCGCTGCGCTAATAATGCTTGGAATATTAAGATAACTGTTCTGTGGGGAAGCGCTGCCGATACAAACCGCTTCATCCGCAAACTTCACATGCAACGAATCAGAATCGGCTTTCGAATATACAGCAACCGTTCTTATCCCAAGCTCCTTGCACGCCCTTATAATCCTGAGGGCAACCTCTCCTCTGTTTGCGATTAATATTTTGGAAAACATCTTTTACGGTGTGGGCTCAATAAAAAAGAGGACCTGGCCAAATTCTACGGGAGCCGCATTTTCAATAAGTATCTCAACGACTCTGCCTTTTATCTCTGCCTTTATCTCGTTCATTAATTTCATTGCCTCGATTATGCAAATCACCTGGCCGGGTTCTATTTCATCGCCGACCTCGACAAATGGCGGGGCATCAGGTGCCGGGGCCCTATAAAATGTACCGACCATAGGCGACTTTATTTCTACTTGTTTTATCGTCGGAGCTTCTGCTTCTTTCGCCGGCGTCGCTGCCATCGCAGCCGCAGATGGTTGAATTATATATTTCTCCTCAGTTATCTCCGGAATCCCTGAAATTCCTTTTTTAATCCTGATCCTTAAACCCTCTCTTTCGATCTCAATTTCAACAAGGTTGTTCTCGTTCATCAAGGATATCATCTCTTTGAGTTCTTTAAGGTTCATATCATCCCCCTTTTAAGGCCCCTTATACCCTCTCCGCATATTCGCCGGTGCGGGTATCTATCTTTAAGACATCGTCCGCTTCTATAAATAACGGCGCCTGGATAATGTATCCTGTTTCCAGCTTTACGGACTTTGTCCCGCTCTTTGCGGTATCGCCCTTTAATCCGGGCTCGGCTTCGACGACTTTAAGCTCAACGAATATGGGCGGTTCGAGATCAATTAATTTGCCTTCGAAGAATGAAGCCGTAACTGTTATGTTCTCTTTTAGGTAATGTACGACGTCCCCAAGCTGCTGAACGTTTAACCCAAATTGTTCGAAAGTCTCTTGGTCCATAAAATGATAATCATCGCCTGAGGAATAAAGGAATTGAAGTTTCTTGTATTCGATGAAAGCATCCTCGACTTTCTCGCCGGCACGAAAAGTCTTTTCGAGGACGTTGCCCGTGGTTAAACTACGCAGTTTCGTCTTGACAAAGGCCCCTCCCTTGCCGGGTTTGACATGTTGAAATTCTATAATCTGAAATAACTGCCCTTCCAGTTTTATAGTAAGGCCGTTTTTAAACTCACTTGTAGATATCATCAGTCAATACCTCGTGTCCGTTTCGAGTAACCAAAACCATATCCTCGATCCTTATTCCACCCCAATTAGGCAAATAGATGGCTGGTTCAACTGTAAAGACCATTCCCGGTTTTAATATGGCGTGATTCTTATGCGATATGGCAGGGCTCTCGTGGACCTCAAGCCCTATCCCGTGGCCTAACGCGTGACCGAAAGATTTTCCAAATCCATTCCGTCGGATAAAATCCCTTGCGACCCCGTCGACCTTCGCTATATCTGCGCCGGGTCGGATCGCCCGCACAGAACGTCTTTGGGCCTCTTTTACGATATCATAAATCTTTTTATTTCTGGCTTTAATTTTACCCAAAAAGAATATGCGTGTCAAGTCGGAATTATACCCCTTGTAATTGGCGCCTAAGTCCAATAAGACCATATCGTTAGACTGAACTTTACGAACGCTTGGCCTGGCATGCGGCAGCGCGGAATTAGTCCCTGAAGCGACCATTACCTCAAAGGAACTCCTTTCACCGCTCATCGACTTAATAAAATGCTCCATTTCTGCGGCTAAATCATTTTCGGTTGAACGCGGTTTTAATATAGATTTAAAATGGTTTATTGCTTTATTCGAAATTCCAATTGAATCTTTTATGAGTTTTATCTCGTAAGCATCTTTTATTTGCCTGAATTTCTCGACGACATCAAAAGTCGGTATAAAATCTATGCCGCTCAAATGCTTTTTTATATGCTCGTGCTCTCCGTAAGAAAGGTGTTTATATTCGAATCCAAGCCGCTTGGTCTTAAAAGTTTTTGCCAAATCGCCTATTAATTCAAAGAATGAACCGTTTATTAATTTGATTTCAAAACCTTTAACTTCCTTCCTTGCCTGTAATCCATACCTGAAATCGGTAATTAAAAATCTCTGTTTGGTTAAAAATAAACTTGCCTCATTGCCCTGAAAACCGCTTAAGTATCGCACGTTTGCGGGTTTTGTAACCAGGAGCGCATCGATCGCCTCTCCCTCGCAACTATTCATAATTTTATCTATACGCTTCGATATTAATTTAGTTTCTCTGGTTCTCATAACTCTTTGAATTGGGTAAAAAGCGGGCAGTTCTATTTTTGAATCGTAAAATAGCACTTGCCCGCTAAAGTATTTTTATCGCTTTCTTTTTTTCGCTATATCGATAGCGGCCTTAAGGCCCAGTTTGTAACTGTTTATCCCGAAGCCGCTTACCTGCCCGACGGCAACCGGAGCAATCAAGGAAGTATGACGGAATTCTTCACGGGCATAAATGTTTGAAATATGAACCTCTACCGTCGGAATCCCCGTGGCCTGTATTGCGTCTCTAATGGCGACCGAAGTATGCGTATAAGCGGCGGGGTTGATCAATAAAGAATCGAATTTACCCTTTGCCCTGCCTATCTTTTCCACGATTTCGCCTTCGTGATTGGACTGAAAAGTCTCAAGGGTTATCCCTTCGTCCTTTGCGATTTTTTTAAGTTCTTTATTGATCGCATCCAAGGTAAACTTGCCGTAGATATTCGGTTCCCGTTCGCCCAACAGGTTTAGATTCGGGCCGTGTATGACCAATATCTTTGGCATATTATTTCTCCGCCTCATCGATTAACATAATGGGTATTCCGTCCCTGATATGGTATTTTAAACCGCAATCGGGATTTTTACAAACTATCCTATTTTCTTTCAACTCAACGTCGGATTTACATTTGGGACACGCTAATATCTTAAGCAGTTCTTCATCGATCATTTAAATTTCCTCCCTTTATTCCAAAGCAATTTTATATAATTTTCCAGAAAATAGATATAGTACTCCGCCGATTAAGCTTGTGATAAAAATAAGCGCCAGCGATAAAATAGAAACAGCAAAGGCACTCTCTCTGCTAATGAACTCGCTTAAAAAAAAGACATAAGCCCCCTCCCGTATTCCAAGGCCATTTATTGATGGCATCATCGAGGCAATAGAAACCAACGGCATTATCAAAAACAAATATAATAGCGATATATCCTGAGATAAACTTTTTATTATAATATATATCGCAACCACGGATATCATTTGGGCTGCCAAGGAGATGCCTATGAGTTGGGCTATGACGACCTTGTGTTTTTTGTATGCATTAATAGCATTGTAAAGGCGCCTTAGTTTCGAGCCATCCTTTAAAAACGGTAAATCCAGAAATCTGGAAAACAACTTCTTTGCTAAGGCCTTACTGAAAAAAATAATAAAAAATGAAAAAACCACAACCAAAAATAATATCGACCCCCAAAGTAACGACTTGTCTTCGATTTTCCCCTTTAAAAATAAAATTCCAAAGAGAGCCAAAAACCCGATAGAAAGGAATCCGAAGAATCGATCGAAAAATACCGATGAAAAAGACTCCAGTTTTTTTGTCGTCTTCTTTGTAGTATAATAAGCCTTGACCAAATCTCCGCCGACCGAGGTTGGTAAAAAATTGTTAAAAAAAAGCCCTACGAAATTTAAATATAACACTTCCCTAAATTTTAAATTTAATCCCTGTATCGAAAGTATTTTCCTAAACCTCAAAGCGATTACGGAAATTGCAATAATGTACAAAACCACTGCTATGCCTAAAAGAAGAGCATTAGCATTTTTTAAAACCTTGGCGATAGTAGGAAAGTCTTTCCGCCCAAGCCAAAGTAAAAGAAGTAAGAAGCCAAGGCTAATCCCTATTCTTAAAAAAAAGAATATTCTACCCTTCACTTGATTAAAACGCCTTTCTCTTCTGGCGATTTTTTCAAATCCGGCTCATCCTTGTGGTGTAATTCAAGGGAGGAAAGGTCCGTCTCGACTTTCGATAACTTTCTGGCGGCCTCAACGACATACTTTTTATATGCGTCGCTTAAATGGCCGCCCATTATATCAAAAACATCCTTGAAATCCTCGAAATCCTTTCGCAAGGCCCCTATCCTCTCTAAAATCTGTTTGGCGTTTTCTTCTATCCTAAGCGCTTTAAGCCCGTGCACGATGGTTGAGATGTAAGGGTATAATGTGGCCGGCGATACGATATAAACCCTGTTCTTCGTCGCGTAAAAAAGCAATGCATTTTCTTCTCCGTATTGCTTATCCCTCACAATTGCCTCATAATATACGCTTTCCGAGGGAACATACATAAATGCGAACTCGAACGTGTTTTCGTTGGGCAAAATATATTTTTTTGAAATGCTGTCGATCTGTTTCTTGACCGCTTGCACAAACTCCCTATAACAACGTCTTTTGTCATCCTCCGCCTCACATTCGAGCATCCTCTTAAAGTTATCCAACGGAAATTTTGAGTCTATCGGCAAAATATACTCACGAAATTTAATCACGGCATCGACCTGTTCTCCGGACTGAAAGCTATATTTCATTTCGTATATTCCCGCAGGGAGCATATCGGATAATATCTTCTCGAGAAGGATTTCTCCCGTCATGCCCCTTATATGCGGTGGCCTTAAAAGGCTGCCGATCTCATTTATTGCTTTCCCAAAATCCTCAAATTGTTTTCCTCTGATGCCCAATTCTCCGAGGCTGCGATTTATATCGCCGATCGCGCCCGTCGTCACCTGTAAGGCATCGGTTACGGATAAGGAGATATCCTTTGGCAGCCTTCTCACTTCTTTTAACAAATGGAGCGCAATCAGGATTATAGTAAAAGCAACGATTAAAAATATTATACTAAGTATTAGCACTTTGCCTTCTTTGCATATTTAAGCCTCAGGGTATATAGCATATCATCAGAATTATATTAACCCAACTTAAGTAACAGGTCAACCATTTAATAAACTACAATACCGGCATAACCTACAACACCATTGTAATCGCCGGTTATATCGCCGCTGGTTTGATACTTAATGAGCTTCGCCCTTTTAGCGCCTAGTTCTTTTGATGCAGCCAGCATAACACAGGAAGGCGCATAACCGCACATTGAAATACCGTATTTCCTGATAACCGCCATTAGGCCATCTTCATCAAGATTTAAAATTGCCTCAATTGCTTTTCCATCCTTTTCCTTTGCGATATCTTGCGGTTCGTAATGGGTCATATCTGAACTGGCTATTATGGTAGCCGGCTTTTCCTTTAGAGATTTAGCGATGCACCTGCCGATTTCCTTATAAACTTCGGTTTTGGCGTCGGACAACACTATCGGAACAATCTTAATAGCGCTCTTCAGGACCTGCAGAAAAGGGACCTGTACCTCAACGGAATGTTCGTACCTATGGGCCCTGTCATCTTCCTGAAGATATTCGGAATTTCCCAATATAGCCTTTGCTAATTGGGAATCTATTTCGCAATCGCCCAGCGGCGTTCTCCACGTTCCCTCGGTCATAATCGAAAACGACTTACCCTCTCCGGTGTGATTCGGACCCAAAATGATGCACGTATCCTCAAATTCGACGACGGAAAGCGTAGCGCCCGCAACAGGGCCGGAATACGTATAACCTGCATGAGGAGACATTACGCCAACCGCCTTGATTTTATCCGCACCTTTCGACAGGCACTTCTCAACTTCTTTTTGTAGCGCTGTTTTTGTCCCCGAATAAAACTGTCCCGCAACTGCGGGGTTGCGAATCATCTTATTTTGCCCCGCTATTTAAAATTTGCCGATTAGTTAAGTTCGCAGACACTATCGCGACGTTTGATTTTGAATCCGCGAAATACTTATTTGCAATTTCCATAACGTCGCCGGCAGTTATGGACGCTATTATGTCGGGATATCTGAAAATATCTTTATATCCTAATCCATACAATTCATCCAGGCCCACCTCAAACCCTATCTCGGAATTTATCTCCAGCTCGCGGAAATAACTTCCTAATAAATCCGCCTTCGCGATATTTAGTTCCTCTTCCGTAGGGCCTTCTCTTTTAAAAAGTTCTATTTCTTTTAAGAGCGCCTCCTTAACCAAATCCATCTTCTCATCGCTTGTGGCTACGTAAAACGCAATATAACCGGGATCGAGGCCCAATACCGAAAAAGAACCGAGGGTATAAGAAAGTCCGATTTTCTCCCTGATGTCCATATATATCCTGCCGCCGTTGCGGCCAAGTATGGAATTTATAATCTCGAGGGCGTACTTATCCGGATTTTTAACGTCTACGCCCGGATATCCTATCATCAAAACTGCCTGTTCCTTCTGCATCTCTTTGGTTGACTGGCGCGGTCCTTTCTGTTCAGGTTCATTTAATATCTTAAATTCTCCTAAGTTGTTGCTTCGCATGCTGCCGAAAATCTTCATTAACTTAGGTTCTATTTTTTCGTTATCTATATCGCCGAATAATACGACGACCATGTTATCCGGCGCCACAAATCGCCTATAAAATTTAAACAGGTCTTCCCTTTCAAGATTTTCAAGAGATTCTTTTGTCCCGACGTAATTCATCCTATAAGGATGCGTCGTAAAAATTGTCTTCAGTAATGTTTTTGATGTGGTCGCAAATATGTCATCCTCTTGCGCTTTGAGTTGCGCAAGCTGAAGTTCCTTCGAAATCTTAATTTCCTTTTCAGGGAAAGCCGGGTTATTTAAGATGTCTGCGACTAATCCCAAAGAAAAATCTAATTCGTCCTTTAAGCACTTAAATGAAATACCAAATGAATTATTTCCGCTAAAGCCCGATAAGATAATCCCTCTGGATTCCGCCTCTTCGGATATCCATTCCGCCGGATGGGATTTTGTCCCTTTTAGAAGCATATTTGACGTAAGATAAGATATGCCGTTTATTTTTTCGTCTTCTACCCGTACGCCGCCTTTAAATAAAACGTGCATCGAGACAATCGGCGCGGAATTATCTTCGTACAGCAAAACCGTTGCTCCGTTGGGTAAAGTTAATCTCTTTATATCGAACTCCTTGCCCCTTTTTGAAATCGGTTCTGCGCTTACAGCCTTTTCCTTTTTTGGCGTAAGCGTTACAATTGTCAAATTGTTAAGGTTGAAATATTTAACCGCAGCCCGTAAGACGTCAGGTTTTTTGACCGAACCTATCCCTTCGATATACCTCTTTGAAAAATCATAATCCCCTGTTAATGCGTAATTCATCGCATAATCACCCGCTTGCGCCTCGATAGATTCCCGTCCGTAAATATAACCGCTTAATGTGGAGTTCTTGACTTTCTTCAGTTCAGCCGTCGATACACAACGAGCTTTTATCCTCTCTAATTCCTTTAAAACTTCCTCCGATGCCCGTTCTATCTTATCTTCTTCCAAAGTCAACCCTATCACAAATAAGCCCGGATCCTTCGGAGTATAATTAAATGCCGCTACTGAATAGGCAAGTTTTTTGTCCCTGACTAATTTACGATACAGCCGTGAACTTTCTCCTTGACCCAATGCCGCCGCAAGCAGGTCGAGAGAATAGAGGTCCTTATCTGCTAAAGGGGTAGAATGAAACGCGAGAAAAAGATGCGACAGTTTAAGGTCCGTAACTTGTTCTCTTGCTTCCCGCATCGACATCTGCAAAGGTTCCTGTGGAGTAAATGCCCGAACGGCTATTTCACGATGCTTTTTCCCGAATATCTCTTCTACGCTACGCATTGCCGAAACGCTTTCGATATCGCCCACTATAGAAAGGACGATGTTATTCGGGATATAATTCGCCTCATGATATTCTATGAGATCCTGCCTTTTTATCCGCTTAAATAAATCCTCATAACCTATCACGGGATATTTGTAGATGTGGGAAAGATAGGCATTTTCCCATAGAAGTACGGAGGCACGACGCGACGGCTCATCGCGATTCATCCTTATCTCGTTTAAGATTACCTGCTTTTCTTTCTCGAATTCGACTTCGTCAAAGGCCGGATCAAAAATATAATCCGACAAAAGTTCCAGTGCCTCATTAATATGCTCGCTCTTTACGATAAGGTGAAATTGAGTCGTATCGTGAGAGGTCGAGGCATTAATGTCTCCGCCGTAGGATGTTATCCGTTTCTCTATCTCGCCAACGCCATAAGTAGGCGTGCCTTTAAAAATCATATGCTCGACAAAATGGGAAATTCCGGAGCCGGCGAACTTTCCCTCCGTAGCCGAACCGGCCTTTACGACGAGCTGGACTGCGACGAGAGGAACCTTGTTGGAACTTTTTATGATTACCGTGAGGCCGTTATCTAAGGTGTGCTTCTGGGGAGTTTGCTCCTCTTCTAATGTTGGCGGGCCTGAGTTATGGAATACAAATCCGACGGAAGCTATAAGACATAAAAAAATGAAAAAATAAAAAATCCTCATTACATCAGAATCTGCTGAACCTATTTTTCCTTTTGGCTTCCATCTGTTTTCTTTTCTTCTTCACGCTGGGCTTCTCGTAATGTTTTCTTGCCCTTATCGCCTTTAATATCCCTTCTCGTTCTATCTTCTTTTTGAATCGCCTTAGGGCTCTTTCTAAAGGCTCATTTTGTCCAACTTCTACCATCGGCATTACTTAATCATCCCCTTTATAATGGATTTTCGTTACTTTCAATATATCAAAGAGTTATAAAATTGTCAAGGAAAATGAAGGTTACTTAAGTTCGAATGATATTTGGCAGGTAAACGTTACGGCTGGAGCTAGAAAATCCCTGGGAAAACTGGGAAAGGGAGAAGAATTTTTTATGGCTTCGAATACCGCCTCCCTCAAAAAACCGTTTTTCGTAGATTTTTCATCGATTATGCTAAGTTCGTGTATTTCACCATTAGAATCGATCATAAATCGCACGAAGATATCGCCTTCAATTCCCGATGTTGTAGGGCCTAGATTTTTCCTTATTTTGTTACGGACCGCCTGAGCATACGAGGGAGGCACGGGGCGCAACCCCTTTGAATCCAGGGAGGTTATTCCTTCTAATTTCTGTATCGAGGGATGT